>JACZVN010000030.1 GCA_022572625.1 Patescibacteria group bacterium
GGTTGATTTAAATCGAACAACGACATTTGTTTCTGATCTCTATAAAATTCTTATAAAGAATCCAGATTCGGAGCTCCAACATACTATTGATTTTATATTCTCGCTTATTCGGGAAACCCCGGCTTCTCCAGAAGAGTTCTATGAAGCATTTTTTCGAACTAAAAAATTTGTTCTTCTCCGGCAGATGGAGGTAAAAGAATACTTCGGGGAACTTAAAAATGCTTTAGAGAAAGGTCTTGATGTTAAGCCGTGGGTAAAAACTACCCTATCTCCAGGTTCACAGGTGGTAACCTCGTATCTGGAGGCAAGCGGATTACTTGAATCTTTTGAGAAATTAGGATTTAAATGGGAAAATGTAATTGAAATTCCTCTTAATGAAACTTATGCTGATGGAGATGCTATTACTGGCCGTTTAGATGGGACTTTGATTAAATATTTTGATAATCCTGGTATTTATCTTATTAAAAATAGTCAAAAGCGAGCTTTTCAGTCCGGGGATATTTTCGAGGCCCTGGGTTATAAATGGGATGATATTATAGAGATACCGGTCGATGAAATATACCCAGATGGGCCGATTATTGAGGGCAATATTACCAGTACTCCAGCTTTGAGATAATTTTAAAAATAAGTTAATTAATTTCTAAGTTTATAAAATGCGAAAAGCAGTTATATCTTTTATTATTTTCGTTTTTTTGTTTATATTAATTTTTCTCCTTAAAGGAGAAAATATTTTTTATACCAGCCTTAGTCCTTTGCAAAGGTTATTCTACGGCCAGGCAGAGGATGAATTTATAGCCAATAATCTTTATTTGGAATTAGAAGATACTAAACTTAAAATATATCAAGCAGAAAACGAACTTTTAAAAAGGCATCTTAATTTTTTAGAAACGACCAAAGATAATTTTATCCTGGCCAATATCATTGGTAAAGGATATGAGATCGGATTTGATTGGTTTATAATTGACCGTGGTCAAAGGGATGGAGTGAAAAACGGTTTAGCAATAGTTGATGAAAAAGGGGTCTTAATTGGCACAGTAGTTAAAGTTAAAGATACTATCGCTTATTTAAGACCGATTTTTGACCGTCATTCTTCAATCAGTGCTGATATCATATGGGAATCTAGTCAATCTGATATTGAAATTGTTTCCGGTCTGGTTCAGGGAGAATATGGTTCAACTATAAAAATGAAGTATATTCCTTTAGGTAAAGCAGTGAATCTTGGCGATACAATTATTACCTCTGGTTTAGAGAAAAATATCCGTCGAGGGATAATCATTGGTCGGGTGGCAGCGATCGACAAAAAGCCAAATGCTATTTTTCAGGAAATAGTTATCGGACCTATTTTTAATCCTAATTTTAGGATTGTTTCTATACTTTTGCCATGAATATCTTAAAATTCATTTTATTAATTTTTTTTACTCTTTTCTTGATGATTTTAGAAATCTCCTGGCCAAATTTTCCCCGGTCGTTGTCTTTTATTTTGATTCTGATAATTGTTTTACTGATCGAGGGCAGCCAGGATATTTCTTTAAGTAACTTTAAGCCAAAATACGTTTTGATTTTAGCTATTTTTGGAGGAATATTATTAGATATTTATTCTATTTTTCCGCCTGGTTTATTTTTTTTAGCTCTTTTGGCTACGACTTATATCGCTCATCGTTTTATTCTACCCCGATTTAGTTTAGCTAGTTTTTTAAGTATTTTTGTTATTGGTATTTTAAGCAGTTTAGTTTATCAACTGCTTATTTTAATTATTAGTTATTTGTATTATTTTTTAAATTTATTAGAGGCGCGAGTTATTTTTGATCGATTTTATTGGACAATTTTTTGGCAAGCGATTATTGGTAATAGTTTATTAATACTTATCTTTTCTTTAGCGGTGAGACTAATTGGGGCTAAATATAAGAAATTAAGATGAAAAAAGGATTAAAAATACTTATTTCAGAACCATTTATTTTTGGTTTGATTTTATTAATTTTATTAGTAAAATTTTATGGATTATTTCAAGCTGGGTTGCTGCCGGGTTCTGATACTATTCCGCATCAATACGCCTTAAAAGTAATGGCCAAAAACTTTTTACCTGATTTTAGGTTAAGCGGATATAATTTAAATTGGTCGGGTGGTTTTCCTCTTTTTCAGTTTTATCCGCCCTTGGCATTTGTTTTAATTAGCTCAATCCATTTTTTATCTTTTAAATTGATTTCTCTAGCCCTGGCTTTAAGAATTTTTGTTTTTTTTAGTCTTTTTCTTTTTCCGCTTAGTTTTTATTTATTTGTTAAAGAATTTTTAGGTAAAAAAACAGCCAAAGTCGGGGCCTATTTTAGTTTATTTTTTATTTTTTATAATTATATTGATCAGGCCTGGTTTTTAGGGGCTAAGGCCAATATTGTCATTGGTCTTTTTATTTCTTTTTTTGCTCTTTCTTTATTTTTATTATATTTTGCTTTTTTAGAAAAATTGCGAAAAAGCCCAAATCAAACAAATTTTTTAATCACTTCCTTAATCTTAGCTGGTTTATTTCTAACCCATACCTTAACCAGTATTGCCGCCGGTATTTTTTTGTTTATTTATTTGCTTTTTTACCATCAAAAAAAGTTTTTAAAAAAAGTTATACTGGTTGGTGTGTTAGCCTTTTTATTGGCTAGTTTTTTCCTAATTCCATTTGCCGCTAATTTAAAATACACTTCGGCTGAACCCAGTTATAATAATCAGAATATTTTACAAATTTTTTTCCCTTTTAAATTAACTGAATTGTTTGGCGCTAATTTTAATATTTTAGCCTTTTTACCGCTAGCTATTTTTATTTTATTCTTAATCGGCTTAAGCCGCTTATTTAAAGAACAAAAGTTTTTTTTACCCTCAGCTTTTTTAATCACTTTTATATTTTTGTTCAATGATTATTTGTTTAAATCTTTTCCTAATTTAACTTTACATTATTATCGGTTCATGCCGTTTGTTTTTTGTTTGATTTTAGCGATTAGCAGTTATGGATTTATTATTGTCTTAAAAAGACTTCAGTCAAAAATTTGGCTGCAGTATATTTTTTCAATTTTAATATTTTTACTTTTTTTCTATCAAATTATCACTTATAATTCGGGGTTAAAAATTAAATCAGACAAAGCTTACTTAATGGATGATTATCACTATTCCTTAGATCAATATCCATCGGCTAGCTCGGCCAGGGAAGTACGTGAATATTTTCGAGCTCAAGATTTTTCTGCCCGGATTTTTATTGAAAGCCCGATATCCTATTACCAAACGATTGGCTCAACTCATTATTTTACTGGTTTAATGGCCCTAGATGGTCACAAATTATTAAACGGCCTTTATGCCGAAAGCAACTTGCAAACTCCTTTTATTAGTGCGGCCGTTGCACCGATTTCCGAAACTTTGATTTGGGGTCAGCGTTTATCGCCGCCAGATAAACAGTTTTATAGCCAGCTATCATTCATGACCTCTGATTATTTAAAGCTTTTTAATGTCGGATATATCCTTGCTTATACAGAAAAATTAAAGTCTAATTTAGATCAATATCAAGATGTAATTTTAATTAAAGTGATTGATGATTGGCAAATTTACCGAGTTGCCAATCCGCGAAATTTAGTCTATCAGCCAAAATATAAACCAGGCCTTTTTATTGATCAAGACGGCGAAATAGATTGGTCGGAATTTGCTGACTGGTGGTATAAGTTTCCCCAGCTTTTAGATTTTCCCATAGTTGAGTCTTTAACCAGCCTCAAGGACTTAACTCAGCAAGAAGTTGATAATTTTTCTATGCTTATTATTTCCGCTAAAAATCTAAAAGAAAATAAAATAAAATTATTAAGGGAATTAAATCATCCGGTTGTCTTCTTGAATTTAGACTCAAATGATTATAATCTAAATGAGCAGTTTACCTGGATAGATAATTTAGGATATAAAAAATATTCAGAGATTTTAGCTGAATACTTGTTTAAGGAAAAAGAAAATTATCTCATTTCCGTTTCAGAACCAGAAGTGAAGAAGTTTACTGATCAAGAGATAGTGTTTAACGCTCAAGGGCCGGTGATTATTAATGCTGGTTATTTTCCCTATTGGCAGAGTATTAATAAAGAGCAAAAAGTTTACCGAGTAACTCCTGGACAAATGCTAGTTTTTTCAGATGGCCAAACGGTTCTTCATTATCAAAGTGATTTAGTAAAAAAGATTAGTGTTATTGTTTCTTGGCTAACTTTATTAGGGATAATAGTTTGGCTAATTTTAAAACCCAAAAAAAATAAAATTTAATAATTATGTCAGATCCTTTTTCTATTTTACCCCAAGATAAAAATGTTAAAAACCGCCGGTTGGTTAATTTTTCTCGCGGGCGAGTTGTAGGTGATTATATGCCGGGCAGTGAATCAGAGAGTGGCCGGCCAATGTTTTCTCCAATAGAAAAAAGCAGAATTTATACTTTGTTTATTTTGTTTTTTTCAGTAATTTTAATTATTTTTATTCGTCTTTTATGGTTACAAACTGTATCGGGCGATTACTATCGTGATTTGGCGGAAGGAAATAGAATTCGTGTTTTGCCGATTAAAGCTGACCGAGGACTTATTTATGACAAAAATCTTCAGCCTTTAGTTAAAAATGTACCCAATTTTTCTTTAATGGTAATTCCGGGTGATTGGCTAAAAAATCCAGAACAAAAAAATAAAACCATTGATAAACTTTTAATTTTATTAAAAATAGATTCGCATGATGATCAAAAAGTTTTTCTTGATATTTTTGAAGATTTATCACCCTATTCTTATCAGCCAGTCATGCTTAAAGAAAAAATAGATTATCAAATCGCAATGGCTTTAAGGCTGGAATTGGAGCAATTACCAGGTATTGTTTTAGAAATTAAAGCCCAGCGCGAATATTTAGATAGCCAATATTTTTCCCATCTCTTGGGTTATGTTGGGAAAATTAGTCCGGAAAAATTAGAAAGTTCTTCTGATTATTTATTAACTGATTTGATTGGTAAAACCGGTTTAGAATTATATTATGAGGATTTATTAAAAGGGGTCGACGGACAAAAAAGGATTGAGGTTAATTCTTGGGGCAAGGAGGAAAGAATAGAATCTTATCGACCGCCCGTTACCGGTCAAGACTTAATTCTTTCTATTGATGCTGATTTACAGAAGAAAATAGCTGAAGTTTTAATTAAATATATTAAAATCAATCGTAGTCCAGCTGGCGCCGTCGTAGCCTTAAATCCTCAGACTGGAGAGGTGATATCTATTTTTAGTTGGCCAAATTATGATAATAATATATTTATTACCGGGACGGCCGAAGATTATCAGCAATTGGTTGATAATCCAAATAAACCCTTTGTTTTTCGGGCAATTGCCGGCGAATATCCAGCAGGTTCAGTAATTAAACCAGTTATTGCCGCTGGAGCTTTGGATCAAGGAATCATTAACCGTCAAACAAAAATTAATTCAGTGGGAGGAATAACTATCGGACAGTGGTTTTTTAATGATTGGAAAGAAGGCGGACACGGGTTAACCGACTTAACTAAAGCGTTAGCCGAGTCGGTTAATACTAAATTGTAACCTTGGTACTCCTGGGGGATGTTCTTTATCTGGGTCACCTTAAGTGTGGTACTACACTGGGGGCAGTACTTGAAACTTTTGTAACCGTCCTGGTTTTGCTCATAGTGGATGCAAGAGTATTGTATATAGGCACCGCCGAATTTGAGGCGATTGTGACGGTTATCTCGCCCGTATCATCTAGTATCGCTGTGCTGTTCTGGATAACGTCGCCGCTTGTGCCGTTGAATCGTGTGATCGCGTTGTCCGTGCTTGAGCCTGGTGCAATTACATCGCCAGAACCCGCGACCGTTGATGGCGACCAATCCACCAACGACACCGTGCTGTTGGCGACATCCGCTGCCGGAGGGGCCAACCCGCTCGAGGACGATTACGAGGCCGAGGCCGCGTTCGCTCGCGCGCTCGAGGCGGTGGCTCGATCGCTGGCCCGGCAGC
>JACZVN010000031.1 GCA_022572625.1 Patescibacteria group bacterium
GATTTCTTTTTTCTCTTCTTCTTCATATGAATCTTGCTCTTTTATTACTGTTTTTGCTTCTTGTTTAAAATCTTGTTTGGGCTCTTCTTTTTTAATTGACTCTTTATCTTTTTTATCTTCTTCTTGCTTTTTAGCTAACCGCTTAGCAGACATGCTAGTCACTTTTACTTTGTCAGCTTTAATAATCTCTTGATTAATCAATAAATTATGCACCGAACCAGTTGGCTGGGCACCATGAGAAAGCCAGTGTTTTATTCGTTCAACTTTTAAAGAGACTTTTTTAGTTAAAGGATTATAAAATCCTAAATCTTCCAAAAAATCACCCCAAGGATCTTTGGATTTTTCTAAAACAATAATACGAAAAAAGGGCTGATTTTTTTTTCCTTTTCTACTAAATTTAATCGTTAACATAAGCTATACTTTATCTTATCCCTATAAAAAGGTCAAGAGACTAATTTTTTGGCTACTAAATTAGATGATCTCAAAAGAGATTCAAAAGTGCCAGCATCAGACCAAAAACCTTTTACTGTTTCAAAAGTAGCTGTTTGCTGTTTAATATAAAAATTATTTACGTCCGTAATTTCTAATTCATCTCTTTTGGATGGTTTCAATGTTTTAACTACATCAAAAACTTGATGATCATACATATAAAGTCCGGTCACGGCATAATTACTTTTAGGATTTTTAGGTTTTTCTATAATTTTAATAATATTTTTACCTTTAATTTCGGCTACTCCAAAACGTTCCGGATCAGTTACTTTTTTCAAAAAAAATTTAGCTCCCATAATTTGTTTTTTAAAATCTTCAACGGCTGATCTAATATTATTTTCAAAAATATTATCGCCTAAAATTACTGCCACTGGTCCATCATCAGCAAAATCTTCGGCTAATCCAAGTGCCTCAGCAATCCCTCCAGAACCTTCCTGATATGTATAATGAATTTCTTTCAAACCAAATTCTTTTCCATTCCCCAATAATTTTAAAAAATCGCCTGGGCTATTTCCTCCCGTGACAATTAAAATTTCTTTAATACCAGCCTTAACTAAAGTTTGAATAGGATAATAGATCATCGGCCGGTCCCAAACATTTAAAAGATGCTTATTAACTACTTTGGTCGCCGGCAGCATCCGTGTTCCTGTTCCTCCGGCAAGAATTACTCCTTTCATAAATTTAATATCTTAATTTTATTTTTTATATTTTTCTCTGTTTTTTTACTTCACGATAAATTTCCAATATGTCGTCTACTTCAATATTAACTTGGCCAACTAATTTAATCCCGCATTCACCCCCTATTTTAACCTCATCGACATCCTGTTTATTAATCTGCAATTGAACTACCTTGCCTTCCCCTTTTAATTCTTGCTTTTCAGCTGGACTCCAGACTCGGATTAAAGCCGCTTTAATAATTTTTCCTTTGGTGACTTTGCCGCCTAAAATTGTTTCTTTATTTTTAGACTGAAAAATCTTTAAAACTTCTAACTTTCCTAAATTCTCTTCAAAAATTTCTTCGGGTAATAATTTATTCACTTCTTCTTTGACATCTTGAATTAAATCATAAATAACATAATAGGTATTCATTTTTACATTCAATTCACTGACTAATTGTTTGGCTAAACCGGTAATGCCTACTCCAAAAGCGATAATCCAAGCATTAACTGTCTTAGCTAAATCAACATCTGATTCGGTTAAATTACTTAATCCTTTCTTAATAATCTTAATTTTTACCTCAGGATGTTCTAATTTTTGTAAAGAATGAATAATTGCCTCAAGTGAACCAACAACATCAGCTCTTAAAATAATATTAAGATGTTGAATTTTACTCTTTTTTAATTCATCCCCTTCTTCTTCCTTGGTCAATTTTTCTTGATGACCAATAATTAAAGAATTTCTTTTAGCCAAAGATTGAGGAATTTGTTTTATTCTTTTTTTAAATTCACGATTATCAGGAATAACCTCCACTAGATTACCAACTTCAGGAATACTTTTTAGGCCGAAAACCTGGACTGGCAAACCAGCTTCAACTTCTTCTATTGATTTACCCGATTGATCTTTAATCGCCCGTAATTGACCATAGCTTTGACCAATTATAATATTATCTCCTTTTTTAAGAGTACCGTGATAAACAATCAAAGTTGCGACTGGACCAAAACCTAAATCTAAATGACTTTCAATCACCGTTGCTACTAGATCGCCATCGGGATTAGTGACTAATTTATCAGTAATCATTTCGGATACTAAATTAATCATTTCTAATAAATTATCTATCCCTTTTTTTGTTTTAGCTGAAACTTCGACGCAAATAACTTTACCGCCCCAATCTTCGGTCATTAAATTAATATCACTTAATTCTTTTTTAATTTTCTTAACATTAGAATCTGGCTTATCGATCTTGTTAATCGCGACAATAAAAGGTAAATTTTTTTGTTGGATAATTTTTATCGACTCCAAAGTCTGAGGCTGAATTTTATCATCAGCGGCAATCACCAAGATTGCAATATCGGCGACCTCTCCTCCCCTGGCTCTCATTGATTGAAAAGCTTCATGACCGGGTGTATCAATAAAAGTAATTAAATGATTATTTTTTTCTACTTGATAAGCACCAATATGCTGAGTAATGCCCCCTTTTTCACTGTCGACAATTTTGCTTTCTCGAATTGCATCAAGAATAGAACTTTTTCCATGATCAACGTGCCCCATTATAACCACCACTGGCGCCCGAGGTTGTAATTTACTCTTATCTTCATTTGACAAAACTTCTTCTAATTTTTGTTTAAGTAAAGTCTCCGACTCTTTATTTTCTAATTCTCCCAGTTCTACTTTAAACCCTAAATTTTCAGCGATAATCGCCGCCACCTCATAATCTAAACTTTCATTAACACTAGCCAAAACGCCGTTTTTCATTAATTCATTCATTAGTTTAGTAATAGTAATATTTAATTCTTCGGCTAAACGATAAACTTGAATTTTAGAAGAAATAATAACTGATTTCTCTTCTATTTCTTCTCCTTTTTCTTCTTTTCTTTGAGAAATTTTTTCTTGAGCCTTTTTTAAAATTTCTTCTAATTTCTTTTTTTCTTGCCAAATATCCATCACCTTTTCTGCCTGTTTATCAGGAATCTGGATAGCCCTGGGCCCAATGTGAAAACCAAGCTTAGGTAACTCTTGTTTAAGCGACTTGAGCTTATCTTCTAATTTTCTGGCTAATTCAGTAATATTCATAATTTGAATTTTTAATTTTCAATTTCTTCTTCAATTTCTTCAATTTCTTTTCCGACTAACCAAATTTCTGGCCATGGTCGGTAATAACTTTTCCAAACATCTTCCCTGACAATCCCATTAGCAAAAAAAATTGTATTTGTAAATTTGGCATTAGCTCCAGCATGAGCTGATTCAACTTTTTTCTTTTCACCTGGCTTTAAATCATTGGTTTCAATAAATTTAACGGGCCCAGGGTCGGTAATATTAAAAACTTCTGGTTTACTAGTTTCCACTCTTCGGCCATCAGAAGTGCCATAAAATTCAAAAATTAATTCATCGCCTTCCGCTCGTGCTTGAAAAAGAATATGGTAACCGGTATCATTAATAAATTTAAAATCTGGTTTTGGTCCATAAATCGTGGCATCCGTACCAGCCGGTTCATAATAGGCAACTCGGTAAGAATGATTCTGGCGTTCACTAATAACTAATCCGGCATTGAGCACCGCCCGAAAAGTGGTGGTGCCAATTTGACAAAGACCACCTCCATACTCAGGAACCGTTCGATCGCCCTTAATTACTAATTCAGGAAAATATCCACTTTCTTTATCAATTGGCCATAGAGCCTTAATTAAAGAAAATTCTTCATCCGGCTTAATTAAAAGACCATGTAATTTCTGAACTCCAACTGCTATATTACGACGCCGATTTTTAGGACTACCGGCAAAATTTGAAACACCTCGACCAAGTAATTCTTTAATCCCTAAACTCTCGAGATCCTCTGGCCAGGGATCTGGCTCTAATTTTTCAACTTCTAATTCTATCTCCCTAACAACACTTAATAATTTTTCAGTAATTAATTCAGCGCTTCTTTCAGTATTAAGAATAAGTCCTGTTTCACCAACCTGAAATTCAATAACCCGGTTATCAATCATACTTAAACGTCGTTGTTTTGGCTCAATATTTATTTCTTTAGCCATGGGAACTAAATAATTTAAAATTTCTTCATTTTCAAAAGCTAAATTCACCTGGCCTAGATTATTTTTTTCTATTTTCATCCAAGAAATAACTTTATCGATTGGTAAATCCCATTTCTGATTTTGGTACATTAAAATATAAGGAGCAGAATCAAATATTTCCTGGGCTTGATTAAGAACAGCCGAAGCTTCTTGAATTTTTATTAATGGTTCCTCTTGAACAGCTAAAATTTGAATTTCTTCATTTTTTAAAGTTATTAAATTAATCCTTAACTGTTTAATCGCTTTCTGATAGTCTAAAATAAACCCTGATTGTTCAGCAAGTAGTTCTAAACTTTTATTATTTAGAACCACACTAACATTTTGAGACGGCTTTTCTAATTTTTGAAAATTTTCTTTTAATATCCCCTCTATTTCTATCTCATTAATATCAATAATTAAGTCTACTTTTCTATCCTTAGTTAGGACAGAAATCATCTGATATGCTTTTTTAAAAAAATTACCGTCGCGACCAAAATTATAGGCTTGTTCCAGGGTAGTCGTAACGTCAAAACGAACTAAAGATCGAGTAAGATCTGGATCACCAATCGAAATTAACTGCGAGTCAATGGTAATCTGATCTTCACCTAAATCAGTTTTTGCTTGAAACGAAAAACCAGCCAATTCTATTTTTTCAATAAAACTATTTAAACTAGCCTCGGCTTCTTTTAATTCAAGTCCACTTAAATTAAAATTACCACAGCAATAGGTACGCGGATAAATTGTTAAGGCATAAATTTTTTGAAAAATAAAAAAATAGCTTCCAAGAATAATTAAAATAGCTAAAAAATAAAAACTAATCTTTGTTTTATAACGACGGTTTTTTTTTATATCAAACTTCATTAAATTAAGATGATGTTTAGTCATGGATTAAATTTATTCCTCTATTTCTATGCTTTTAGATGTATCTTCAGTTTTAGTTAAAATAATGGTTAAAATACCATTTTTTAAACTGGCCTTGACTTGATCAGGTAAAACTCGACAAGGTAAAACAAGGGTTCGTGAAAATTTACCCCAAAAACATTCTTGATAATAATAATGGTCAGTTTCAAACTTTCTTTGTTTTTTTCTTTGTCCGCGAATAACAACTAAATCCGGCTCAACCGTAATGTCAATGTCTTTAGCCTTAATTCCGGCAATGGTTGATTCAATAATTAATTGATTATTTTTTTCGCCTTCATAAATATCAACCTCTATTCGTCCTTGACCATGATCTGGAAACCACCCTTCAGGGGGTAACTGCTTATCTTTCTTGCGGGCCAAAAATCTTTTAGTTTTAACTTTATCTTTTTTCTTTTCTTCAGCATAAACAACAATTAGGTCCTCGCCTTGTTTTTCTAATGTGTCTTTGTCTAAATTAGATATTTTTGTCCAAGATAATTTCATATTTTAAGATTTATGATAATTTTTATTATTATATATATTTTATATTTTTAAATATTGAGCGGCCTTTTCTGGAGATAAGGAATTCACTATTAGTCCTGAACCAAGTTCAATACCACCCCAAACTGATTCACGCGGCTGAATTTTCAAATAAAAATGTTGATTTTCTTCTGAAATAACCTGATGAAGAAAAAAATTATAAGAAAGATTAAGTTGGTAAATTTTTTGTAAAATTCTTTTTAAAACCTTAGCCAAAACCTTAGTTTCTAATTTATTCAAGTTAGTAATATTGTCAATATGTCGACGA
>JACZVN010000032.1 GCA_022572625.1 Patescibacteria group bacterium
TTTCCTTCAACTCTGATTGGACTGATAATTCTTGATTATCCATTGCCTCGAATGACGGTTCTGGAGATTTAGATAAATTAAGAGAACAACCAGAAACCAAAAATAAAGTTAAGATAAAAAAGATTGAATTTTTCATAAATTTTGTTTAATTAATTATTCTTTTTATTTCCTTTTAAACATTAACGAGGTGAGATAAAATTTGATTGATCAAAAACATTTAAAATTGGAGTGACACTAATCTCGGTCGCCACTGGCACCGCCGGCCACATAAATTCTACGGCTCGCTCTTCATTGGACCATAATTTTTTCACTGGTAAAGCATTAATTCCAACCAGCTGATTTCCTTGATAAAGGGTGATAATAAAATCCACCTGCCAAAAACTATAAATAGAATTATTTTTAATTAACCAGGAAATTTTAGGTAAAGAAATCATTTTTTGTTCCGGCACCACGTAATTTAATTTAACTTCGCTAACTTCTAATTGAGATAAAATTTTTAATCTTGGTTGCTTAGGCAGCCGAATACGCTGCCAGTTAATTTTAAGAATAATAATTTCTAAATTGCTTGGCCGGCCTAATACTTTTTCTCCTAAAACAAAAAGATATTTTTTTTGCTTCGGTAGAATAAAATCATTTCTGATTTCTGTCCGGCCGCCATCCCAAGAAAAATAATATTCGACATTAGAAACTTGCCATTGATCATTGGAATTTTCAACTTCAATTACAAAATCATATTTTGAAGCCGGATTATCAATTAAAAACTGTTTATTAATTATCAATTCAGTTGGAGCAAAATGCTGATGAAATGAAACATAATCAATTTTATCTCTGGTCAACTCTTGCAACATTATTTCGTGAGATTGATTAAGATTAATATATAGTATAAAATAGTATAAAGCAAAAAACCAAAGAATGGCGGCTAAAACAGCAAAAAAAGAAACGAGCATCCGATGTAACTTTTCCTGATTGCCTAAATACCAACGGCCAAATCTTAATTTTTTGATCATTAAATCTTCAGTCATAACTTTTCATATTTTACCATATATGATAAAATTAACAACAGGTTATTACTTGGCAGAATTTATTTTTTTTGATAAAATAAAAAGAGTCAATTATTAATTATTAAACAATTTTATGACTATCCAAAACTTTTATTATATCGCCGCCAGCGGCGCCATTATCCTGATTAGCATCTTAATCGCAATTATGATGATTATGGGGATTATTATTGCCTATCGTCTGGTTAAGTTTTCCCGCCACTTATCAGCCGCCAGCGCTAAATTAGATGCCTTAATTGCTGGATTAAAAGAAAAAGCCAAATACTCGGCTATTTTAGCTCTGATGAGCCAAGGCGTAAAAGAAGTAACCGCTTTGATTAAAAGAAAAAAAAATTCAGAGGATAAAAATAAAAAATAAACTGCGGTTGAGTTAAATTATTAAATTGACTTTAGTCGTTTTAATCTGCTACTTTTTGCATTTTTTTATTTTTATCTACTAGTTTTAAATATTAATTATTATCAAACTAAATTATCAACCTAAATATGTTCACGCATTTACATGTTCATAGCCACTATTCACTTTTAGATGGTTTACCAAAAATTGATGAATTAATCAAAGTGGCTAAAAAACATAAAATGAAGTCTTTAGCTTTAACTGATCACGGCGTCATGTATGGCGCCATTGAATTTTATAAAAAAGTTAAAGCGGCTGGACTTAAACCAATTATTGGCGTTGAAGCCTATTTAGCGCCCAACGGTCATCTTAATAAACGCCCTAAACTAGATGAAAAGCCTTCTCATTTAACCCTTTTAGCAAAAAATGACCAAGGTTATAAAAATTTAATCAAATTGACCACCATTGCCCATTTAAAAGGATTTTATTATAAACCGAGAATTGACCATGAACTTTTGAAAAAATATTCAGCCGGATTAATTGTCTTAAGCGGTTGTTGCCAAGGAGAAATCCCTCGATTTATTCTTAATAAACAGTTAAAAAAAGCGGAAAAATTAATTTTAAAATACAAATCTATTTTTGGCCCAGAAAATTTTTATTTAGAAGTCCAGGATCATCCTAATTTTTCTGACCAACAAATAATTAATAAAGCTCTTTTGAAATTATCTAAAAAACTCCAAGTCAAATTAGTGGCTACGGCTGATGTTCATTATGCTGAACCGCAAGACGCCCAAAGCCAAGATATTCTACTCTGTATTCAAACTAAAAAAAAGAAAGCTGATCAAGACCGAATGTGTATGCTGAATGATGACTTTTCTTTTCACCCGCCAGAAAAAATGATTAAAAATTTTAAAGATTATCCTGAAGCCGTTGCTAATACGCAAGTAATTACTAAGGCCTGTAATTTAGAAATTGAACTGGGTAAACCTAAGCTTCCCTACTTCCCTTTACCTAAAGGTAAAACTGCCGATCAATATATTAGAGAACTTTGTGAACAAAAAATCCTTAATCGTTATCCTAAAAAAAATAAAGAAATTTCTGACCGCTTGGAACGAGAATTATCAGTGATAAAAAAAACGGGCTTTGCTCCGTATTTTTTAATTGTCCAAGATTTTGTCAACTGGGCAAAAAATAACGGGATCGTAGTTGGGCCGGGCCGAGGCAGCGCTGCCGGTTCAATTGTCTCCTATATTCTTAATATTACTAATATTGATCCTTTAAAATATGAACTAATATTTGAACGTTTTCTAACCGGCTCAAGGATTGTTCCACCTGATATTGATTTAGATTTTACTGATACTCGGCGGGATGAGGTAATTAGATACGTAGAAAAAAAATACGGGCGGGATCATGTAGCCCAAATTGTTACCTTTGGAACCATGGCAGCCCGAGCGGCAATTAGAGATGTCGGCCGGGTGCTTGATTTTCCTTACAGTCTTTGCGATCAATTAGCTAAAATGGTACCTTTTGGCACTACCTTAAAAAAAGCGCTTAATATTTCTCAAGAACTTAACTCATTTTACCAAACCAACAAAGATGCTCAGACGATTATCGACGCCGCTCAAAAATTAGAAGGGGTGGTTAGGCACGCTTCCAAACACGCCTGCGGAGTAATTATTACTCCTAAACCATTGGATCAGTATGTACCAGTTCAATATGATGTTAAAAGTGATCAAAAAACCGTTATTGCTCAATATGATATGTATTCAATTGAAGATCTCGGATTATTGAAAATGGATTTTTTAGGCTTAAAAAATCTGACCGTAATTGAAAATACATTAAAAATTATCAAAAAAATTCATGGTAAAACAATCAATATTAATCATATTCCGCTTGATGATAAAAAAACGTTTAAACTTTTAAAAAAAGCTGAAACAATTGGGGTTTTTCAACTGGAAAGTGATGGAATGAGACGTTATCTAAAACAATTAAAACCCACTGAGTTAGAAGATATTATTGCTATGGTTTCTTTATACCGGCCCGGGCCAATGGAATTAATTCCTGATTATATTGCCGGAAAACATGGTCGACGAAAAGCGACTTATCTTCACCCTAAATTAAAACCAATTTTAGAAAAAACATACGGGGTAACAGTCTACCAAGAACAACTCTTGCAAATCGCGCGCGATTTAGCCGGCTTTACTCTGACCGAAGCTGATGTTTTACGTAAGGCCGTGGGCAAAAAGATTCGCCGACTACTTCAAGAACAAAAAGAAAAATTTATTTCAGGATGCATTAAAAATAACATCCCAGAACAAACCGCTCAAAAAATATTTGCTTTTATTGAACCTTTTGCCGGCTATGGCTTCAATCGCAGTCACGCAGCTTGTTACGCCATGATTTCCTACCAAACCGCCTATCTTAAAGCCAATTATCCAACTGAATTTATGGCCGCCCTTTTAACGGCCGACCAGGGTGATACTGATCGTATTGCCATTGAAGTAGAAGAAGTTAAAAAAATGGGTCTGGAAATACTACCACCCGATATTAATGAAAGCTATGAAAAATTTACCGCCGTTGGAAATAAAATAAGATTTGGCTTATTAGCGATTAAAAATGTCGGCAAGGGCATTGTCCAAAGTATCATTGATGAACGAGAGGAAAATGGAGCCTATCAAAATTTAGAAGACTTTTTAAATCGAGTTCAATCTAAGGATTTAAATAAAAAATCTTTAGAAAGCTTAACTAAAAGCGGGGCGATGGATAAACTGGGTGAGCGTAATCAAATATTGGGAAACGTGGAGACTTTACTTGAATTTGCCAGAAAAAAACAAAAAGAAAAACAAAACGGCCAAACTAGCCTTTTTAGTGAAATGACAGATGGAACCGGATTAAATTTAAACTTAAAAGAATATCCACCGATTGAACGACAACAAAAACTACTTTGGGAAAAAGAATTACTCGGACTTTTTGTTTCTGATCATCCCTTAAAAGAATACGAACAAATTTTGCAAAAATATGCCCAACCTATTAATCAAGTAAAAAACAATTATTCTAAACAAAATAACTATAACTATAACTCAAACCAAAGACAGACCATAAAAATTGTTGGTTTAATAACTAAGATTAAAAAAATTATTACCGCCAGTAAACAAACGATGCTTTTTGTCAAAATAGAAGACACGACCGGCGAAATTGAGACCATTATTTTTCCAAAAATTTTTAAATCAACTCAGGATTTTTGGGAAGAAAATAAAATTGTTTCTTTAACTGGTCGTCTTTCTGATAAAGATGGTGAATTAAAATTCATTGCTGAAAGCGTCCGAAAAGTAACCAAAGATATTTTAGATAATTTATTGCTAAAACAAAAATAATTTGATATAATTTCTATATTATATACTAAAAAAAATATTATTATCGTATTATGCCTTCAATATTTATATCTCCTCACACAAAAATCGCTTATCTATTTTTAGGATCAACCATCGTGATATTAGCCGGGGTAATTTTCGGTTTATTTAATGTTTCAATTGGGATAGAAATAATTATTACTCCTGAACCAGAAGAAGTGGATATAAACTTTGAAGTCCAAATTAATGAAGAAGTTATCACCGAAGATAGTAAAATTTTAAGCGGCCGGATATTAGAAACTGTTCAAGAAGCCCAGGAAAAAAATATGGCCCAGGCGACGGTTTCGATGAAAGATTACGCCGAAGGTGAAGTTATACTGACCAATAACACCCGACAGTATATAAATTTTGTGGTCAGTACCCGCTTTGGCTCCCCCGAAGGATTAATCTTTCGGGCCGTTGATAGAATTAGAATTCCACCTAATGGCCAGACTACGGTCTTAGTTAGGGCTGATAAAATGGGTGGAGAATATGACATTGGACCAACTAAATTCACTATCCCTAATTTACGCGACCCTAATTTAAAGAAAAATATCCTGGTGGAAAACAAAGAACCGATGACCGGTGGCATTAAAAAAACCGGCATTGTTATGCAGGCTGATCTTGATAAAGCAGTCAACGAACTAAAAGAAAAACTTTATACCACCGGTCTTGCTGAAATTGAGAGAGAACTCCCAGAATCAGATCTTAAAATTATCATTAAATCAGATATTTTAGAAGAAAAAACTGACGCCCAGGCTGGAGAAGAAAAAGCAGAATTTATTACTTTAGTTAAATTAAAAATCGGAGCGGTCGCTTTTAAAGAAAAAGATCTTTTAGACATTGCTTTAGAATTCTTAAATGAAAAAATTCCTAGTGGTAAAAAACTAGCTGCTTTTGAACCTGACAGCTTATCATATCGCCTAATCAGTTACGACCCTGAGAAAAAACTAGCTGCTTTAGAAGTCCAATTTCGCGGTTATATGATCATTAAAGCTGATCATCAAATTTTAGAAAAAACCCATTTCCGCGATTTAACTGCTAAAGAAATTGACAATTATTTAGCAGAC
>JACZVN010000033.1 GCA_022572625.1 Patescibacteria group bacterium
CTATGAATCGAGAGCAGGGGTTAGAGATTTTAAACCAAAATATGCAGAATCAGAATTTGATTAAGCATTGTTTGGCGGTTGAGGCGGTGATGCGGGCTTTAGCCCAGTATTTTAATCAAGATCAAAAAAAATGGGGTTTGGCTGGACTTTTACATGATCTTGATTATGAAAAAACCAAAAATGACCCAAATCAACATTCTTTAATCGGCGCTAAAATGCTAGAAGAATTGGGTCTGGATCAAGAAATTTGCCAGGCTGTTAAAGCTCATAATGAAATTCATCAAATTCCTTTGACCACTTTAATGGATAAATCGCTTTTTGTCGCTGACCCAATTACCGGATTGATTGTTGCTTCGGCCTTGGTTTTGCCCTTAAAAAAATTAGCCGATTTACGAACGGAAAATATTTTAAACCGCTTTAAAGAAAAAAAGTTTGCCAAAGGAGCTAATCGGGAAATTATTAAACAATCTGAACAACTACTGGAATTAAGCTTAGAAGATTTTGTTAAAATCTCGCTTACGGCCATGCAGGACATCGCGGATGATTTAGGACTTTAAATTTAATATTTAATAGGTTATTAAAATAGTCGTTTTATAAAAAAAATATCTTTTTTTAACATTAAAGAAAAATCACCCAAATTTTTATTCTATCCTGATTGGATTATCTATATATTATGTTTTGGCGGGGGTTATGGGGCTTAATGGATATATATTTTTTTCCCAATAATATAGCCTTAAGTTATTTATTATTATTTTTACTGGGATTATTTTTATTATTTATCAATGACTTTCGTTTAAAAGAAATTGAGTAAAATATGATTTATCAAAAAATTTGGCAAAAAACACTTAATCAAGATGAAAAAGTAGAGTATGAATTTTCTATTAGCCAAAGATTTAGAATGTTCGGCCTCATTATCTTTACTATTATCAGTGTTTTATTCATTAACGTAGGCGGTTTAGGAATTTTAATATTCTTGGCCGCTCTTTTTTATTATAAATTTTATCTTAAGGTGGCTAACGCCTATGCTTTGACTAATCAACGGGTAATTATTCATCGCGGCTGGCTTTCGACTAAACTAATCAGCATTGATTACCAGAAAATTACTGACGTGACCGTTGATGAGCCAATTTGGGATCGATTGGTGACTCAATCCGGCCATTTAAAAATTAATACGGCCGGGACTACTTTGCCCGAAGTAGTTTTAGTTCATCTTGACCGGCCCTATGAAGTTAAGAAAAAATTAGATCAATTAAGGAGTCGATAAAATGGCTGAGCAATTAATCCAACAATTTTTAATTATTAAAATTAGTGCTTTTCAACTCTATTTACTTTGGTTTTTATTAGGTTCATTTACGGTGGCCACGCTTTCAGATTTAAAATATCTCTCGGCTCAAAAAGAATTTTTAGAAATTTGGATCTTATTCACCTTGGTGATGTTGGCGACCGATTTTTACAATTATTATTATTTAGAACCAAATACCGTTTATCTTATTTTAAAATGGGGTCTAATCTTTATTTTTCTGCCCTTTTATTTTCATTTTATCCGGCGGATTGCCTGGGGCGACATTTCAGCTAAAATAGCCGCCTGTTCTCTATTTCCGCCGTTTTTAATTGTCGTTTTTATTATTTTAATTAGAATAATTGAAAGTATTACCAAAGTTTTCTGGATCCGGTGGCGAAGGGGAAATTATTATCCTTTTATGCCAGTGATATTTTTAACCACCTTAATTTTAATTGCCGCTACTATTTTCATTTCCCGTTATTTTTCTGCTTTTTAAAAAGAATTGAAACAAATAATAAATAAAAATCGTATAACCATGAATTTTAAATTATCAATTTTATTATCAGCCGGACTAGTTATTTTATTGATCTGGTTTTTATTTGGGCATAAAATAAATATGTTTTATCCCTTTTATATTCAAAGCCGTCCCTTGGTTTTAATTCAAATTCAAGACACTGAGCTGAAGGTGGAAATAGCTGACACTTATTTAAAACGAATCAGGGGATTATCAGGTCGAGAAAATATGCCTGATGACCTGGGTCTGCTTTTTATTTTTAATCAAGCTGATTATCATCCTTTTTGGATGAAAGGAATGAAATTTTCGATTGATATTATTTGGATTAGTCAGGAGATGAAGGTGGTCAGTATTAGTAAAAATATATCTCCGGAGTCATTCCCTAAAAATTTCAGTTCAACTGAACCAGCTAAATATGTTTTAGAAGTTAAGGCGGGCTGGGCTGATCAACGGGCAATTGAAATAGGAGATAATTTTGTTTTTAAAAATAAAAAATGAAAAAAATAGTTTACCTTATAACGTTTGTGATTTTAGGAGTAATCCTTCAGTTTTTAATTCATGCGATAGTGGAAATATGGTATATTAATCTTTTAGTTCAGGATTTTACTAAATATGGTTTAGGTTTAAATTGGAAGCAGTGGTTTATGATCCATAGATTAGGTTCGGTTGTTCTTTTAATTATTGGCATGGCCTTTGGTTTTTGGCAGGGGAAGTTTTGGTGGTATCGGATTTATGAGCAGGGGAAGTATTAAGTAGAATAGGATTGAATAAGAAAAACGACTCATTTTGATTTAACGAGTCGTTTTTATAATTTTCCTTTCCAAGGAATAATATTTTCTTCTACTAGCACTAATTTAGATTTTCTGTTGACAGTTTTATTTTCATAAATAGTCACAGAAGCATTTTCAAAACCACCGAGCTCAAAATTAAATATAGCTTTTTCAATTGACAAATCATCAATAATTTTTTGAAAAATAACCAGCCAGTTTCCATGAACTACTATTAATATTTTTTTGCTCCTTAATCTATTTAAAAAACTGCGGATTCTGATCTCGACATCTATCCAGTTTTCTCCGCCAAGTGGGCGGTAGTAATATAAACCTTCTTTGCGTTTTCTTATGATTTCTTCTGGATATTTTTTCTTGATTTGTTTTTCTGTCATAACATAACGAATACCGCGCTGGACTTCTATTAATCGGGGATCCTTTTGAAATTCTACATCTGGATACAATAATTTTGCAGTTTCTGTTGTTCTCAGATAAGGAGAAGTAATGTACGTACTGAAAGTCCCAAAATTTTTGTTTAAATATTCTCCTGTAATTCGCGCTTGTTCTTTTCCTTTATTAGTGAGCGGAAATTCAGAAGTAGAAATATCAAGTTTAACGCGCTGTTCAATCGGCATAGTGTTCCCTATAGATTCGGCGTGCCTGACAAGAACTAAAAGTTTTGGCCAGCTCATTGTTTCCTCCTAGTTTAGGATTTAAAGATCTAATTAATAGTTTAATCTATTTATAAAAATCTAGCAAGTCTTTAGGTTATATTAATTTTTTGATATAATATTTAGTATGGATAACCAAAATAAAACTTTAGAGCTTTTTGAAGTTTTGCGAATATGGCGCAATGAAACCGCTCAACAACAAGGAAAAAAACCTTTTATGGTTTTTAATAATGATACGCTGCTTCAAACAGCTAAAATTCAACCCAAAACAAAAGAGGAATTAATAGAAATTAAAGGTTGGGGTGAAAAAAAGATTAAACAATATGGAGATGATATCTTAACTCTTATTAATCATCCTAATCAGTTAAAGCCAGAAAAATCAGTCGGCGATGTTTTATCCGTAGGCGAGTGTTTAAATTTAATTAATAAGACTTTTTTTCAGCACATTGGCGCGATCAAAATTCAGGGCGAAATTAGCGAATCCAGTGGTCGAGAAAAGTATGCTTTTTTTCAGCTTAAGGATTCTTCGGGCCAAGATTATTTAGTTCAGTGTTTTCTGGGTTGGCGGAATTATGAATTATTTAAACATTTACTGGAAGTCGGTCTAGAGGTTCAGATTTTAGGCTACCCCCAGGTTTATAAAAATGGCCGTTTTCATATCGAAGTGGAAAAAATGGAGCCGGTGGGGGCCGGGGCTTTTAAAAAAGCTTTTGAAGCTTTAAAGAAAAAATTAATCGCCAAGGGGTGGTTTGATTTGGCCCGTAAAAGACCGATGCCCGAGTTTATTCAAAAGATTGGCTTAATTACGTCCGGGGCCGGGGCAGCGATTAATGATTTTAGGAAAAATTTAGGGAATTATGGTTTTCAAATTTATTTAAAAGATGTTTTTGTTGAAGGCGACCGGGCCGAAACTTCAATTGTTTCAGCCATCCAGTGGTTTAATAAAAATCAGCCTGATTTGGATGTTTTAGTTTTAATTCGCGGCGGCGGAAGTTTAGAAAATTTAAAAGCCTTTAATTCCGAAGCAGTGGCCGAGGCCATTGTTTTATCACGTTTGCCCATGATCACCGGCATTGGCCATGAAAAAGATGAAAGTATTGCCGATTTTGTAGCCGATAAAAGTTTTGCTACGCCGTCATTAGTTTCGGTCTTTATTAAAAATCAACGGGAGGAACTTATTTCTCAGCTTGAACTTCACACTGACAGTTTAATTTCTTTTTTAGAAGCAATTTTTAAGCATAAACAGCTTATTATTTCTCGCTTAGCTGAACAAATGTCATCGGGCCTGAATAGAATTTTTGCCAGTTTTAAAATTTTAGAGCAGAAATTTTTAAAAATAATTTATCAGCATGAGTCCGCAGTTCAAAAATGGTCTCACCATCTGGATTTGTTAGTTCAAAAAGGTTTTAATATTTTACAAACCCAATATCACCAGCAGCAAAAACGGTTAGCCGTGGCCAGCACCGCCCTGGCTTCTTTAAATCCGGAAGCTATTTTAAAAAGAGGTTATAGTTTGACCTATGATCAAAAAATGAAATTAATTAAAGAGGTTAAAAATATCAAAGTTGGGGACACATTATTAACTAAATTAGCAAAGGGAAAAATTATATCTAAAGTAAAAAATATAAAAAATTAATTATTTAAATCAATAATTTTATGACCAAAGAAAAGGAAAATTTAAAAAGCGCTTTGACCGACTTAGAAAAAATTGTTAATGACCTAAGCCGGGAAGAAGTTGATGTTGAGTCAGGATTGGCTAAATTTAAACAAGGAGTAGATTTGATTAAGTTTTGCCGATCGCAGCTTAAAGAAGCTGAGAACGAATTTAAAAAACTTAAAGACACATTGGAGATTGAAGAAAAAGATCAAGCAGAATTTTTGCCTAAGGAATAAGCAATAGTTTTTTATGAAAAAGCGGGTTACGATTATGGGCTTGGGTGCCTATCAAGAGGGAAGCGGCATTTCCGCCGCCCTATTTTTTGCTCAGCAGGGAGACCAAGTGGTGGTGACCGATTTAAAAACTGAGCAAGAATTAAAAATCCCAATCCCTTTTACGTTTACGTATGATCCATCCCATAGAATTGCAGATATTGCAAACTTTCCTCTGGTTATCAAACGCAGGAATTCTGTTGAATTTGAGAATAACAAAGTCATCAATATAATGAACCGATATGCCTTTAATGTTGAAGAACTTCGCTCATATGCCGAGGATATCGCTGTTAAATGTGGTAACTTTCCAATAATCCAAGAGTACATCCCCGGAGATGGCTAGGGCTTTTTCGGGGCTCATTGCGACCCCTGCGGACGTAGTGGACCCCGCAATATTCTTATACCAGAAGTCTTCCAGCGGCCCGAACTTCGCCGCCTTC
>JACZVN010000034.1 GCA_022572625.1 Patescibacteria group bacterium
CCATATCTTCTCGCGCTTCTTTGATAATATCTGCGCTCCTTAACCTCAATAATTCCTGTTGTTGTTCAAGGTTGTCTTTTACCTTACCCGTATTTATGTCTAAGGCTTCTCCGAATTTATCAAATTCAGTTACCGCTTCTGGAACTCTAAGGGCTAAATCTTCAATAACACCTCTTAATTCTACTTGTTCATCTTTGTTTAGCTCTGTTTGAGAGGTTAATTCTCCGTAACGAGATACAAGAGTATCAACTTCTTTTTCCTGCTTCTCAAAGGCTTTATTTTCTTTGATTATTTCCGGTACACTTTTAGAACAAGTTAAATTATAAACAATAGTTGAACCTGGATTTTTTTGTAAAAAATATTTAGCTAATAAAGCAATGGTCATATCGCCGCTAATTACCTCTCCTTTTTCATCAACAAATATAGTCCGATCCCCGTCTCCATCAAGGGCCAGACCAAAATCGGCTTTAGATTTAATTATCTGTGCTTGTAAGGCTTTATTATTTTCCTTAATCAAAGGGTCAGGTGGATGATTAGGAAATGTTCCATCTGGGTTACAATACAGGCAAATTAAACCAAGTGATAATTTTTTATTTAATTCTTTAATTACCAAAGAACCCATACCATTGCCAGCGTCAACTACTATTTTCATTTTTTTAAGATCCTTCAGATCAATTAAAGATAAAATATGTTCTAAATACTTATCAATAATTTTGTGTTGGGTAATTTTACCCTGAGATGCATTTGGTTTAAATTTTTGTTCTAAAACCATTTTTTTTATTTGCGGTATACCCCAATCAGCACTGATAAATCGCGGTCCCTGGGCCATCATTTTAATACCATTATATTCAGCTGGATTGTGACTGGCCGTAATCATCACCCCTCCATCAAGCTTTAAGTGATTAAGAGCAAAATAAAGGGTATCAGTGGAAACTAAACCAATATCTATTACATTAGCCCCTTGGCCTAAAACGCCCTTAGTAAAAGCTTGAAAAATCTGCGGCGAAGAAACTCGGGCATCTCGACCAACGACTATTTGGAGATCGGAATTTTGTTTTTTTAACTCTTTACTTAAAAATTGAACTAAGGCCGCCCCGGTCCTGGCCGCCGCTGGTTCATTTAATTCATCCGGATAAATCCCCCGGATATCATAAGCGCGAAAAATTTTAGGATTAATTATCATAAAAATATTTTTTGATTTCTGGTTCAATTTGAGTTAAAAATTCTTTAGTTGGTTCACCACTTAATGAATCGAAACTGCCTATTGGACAAGACAAATAAAGACCAAGAGTATTTTTACCGTCGCGCTTAGATCTATCCTGGCAACTTTCTTTAAGGCGCATCATTTCATATATATCTTTATTAGAAATATGAATATTTTTTTTCTTTCCATAATGAGCACTACTAGGATAGCTAATTTCATCGCTCGACATTAAAATTGGCTTCTCAGTTCTAGTCGTATATTTAGTCTGAATAGCCATTGATCTATTAGACTCTGGATAAGAAACTAGTAAATCAGTTTTTTCAAAAGCGTCTTCATCTGGGTGGGCTAATTTGGGCTTTAAACCAAAATGTTCTAGTAAGCGATAAACTCCCACTTGTCCAATAATCCCCTTTTTTGTACCACGAAACTTTTGTTTGGTAAATAAGTTATTTAAAATACCGCCCTCAGTCCAAAAAGGCCCGCTAAATTTTTTATTCTGTCCAACCTGAATTAATAAATAAGTCGCCGCAAACTGCCATTCGGTTAAAGCTCGCATTGTTCGTTTAACCTTTTCTGGATCAATTTTTTCTTTTTTAATCCGCCAAGAAATTAATTCTGTTTGAGCTTCAGCGTAATCTTTTAGTCCAAATAACACCTCAATGGTTAAGGCCTCTTCCGGATGCTCTTTAATCAGATGATCCTTTAATTCAATATACTTTTTATTAAACTCAATCGGATCTTTATACTGTCTTTTAATTTTAATAATTTCTTTTTTTATCCGGCTTAAATATCTTTCATCAGGCTCTTTTTTGGGACTAGTTTCCGCCCTAAATATTGGTTGTTCTTTATTAATCATCTCCTTATAACTTAATATTTTAAATTTTTTTAGCCACCACCACTAAATTAAAACCCCTGAGTCTATTACTTCTTTGTCCTTTTACAGTATAGTAGCTGTCAATAATTTTAAAACCGGCCTTTTTAACCAATCTTTTCAGTTCAAATCGAGTAAAGGCGTGATAATAACGTAAAACCGTCCTTTCTTTAAGCATAAATGGAATATAAACGTCTTTCCAATCCAAACCTCGACGGCGCCAACCAAAAAGCATTGGCCAAATACGATATTTTAAAAGCAATCTTGGCTGCCAAAGGTTCCAAACAGTTAAAATTAAAAACCCTTCCGGCTCAAGAACCGAATAACATTTTTTTAAAACCTTTAAATGCAGGGCCCGGGAAGGAATGTGATGGAGAAAAGCCACGGCAAAAATAGCATTGAAATCCTCATCTTTAAAAGGAAGATAAAGGGCGTCGCCAATAATAAAATCAAAACCCAAGCTATAAAATTTGAATTTCAAATTTTCTTGACGGGCAATCTCAATTAATTTTTTCGAAGCATCAAGGCCGACATATTCTATCTTTTTATCCTTAAAAACAGCCAATAATCTTCCATTGCCGCAGCCTAAATCTAAAACCTTATCACCTTCTTTAATATACTTAACTAGCACTTCTAATTCAGGCCAAATCGGTTTTTGCCGCGTACTAGAAAATTTTTCAGCTAATTCTTCCCAATCCTGCTTATTTTTCTTTAAAATTGTTTGAGCGGTTTGTTTTTCCATACTTTAGTTATATTCTATCACTTTTGCTAAAAATAAAAAAGATGGCTTATTAACAAACCATCTTTCTTTAAATTTATTTTTTTGATTAATCATCCACCAGTTTGAAGCTTTTTACTACTAAAACAGAATCAGATTGGTTCCAAGCTCGAACCCTAAATTCATACCGGCTGGGATAATTACCACCTCCAACACCTTGTAACCCCCAATGCTGGCTACTATCCGCATCAAAATATCCAGGAGCTTCAGGTCCAGTGGCCCATATTTTAAACCAATTATGTTTCTGTGCAGCTACATAAACCTTGACTTCTAAAGAATCGGTTGCTTGATTAACTTCAACAAACCAATTAAGTTTTTCATAAATAGGAAATTCATCAGGCAAATTAATAAAAATTATTTCCGGTTTTTCCAAAGATGAATTAATGCCGATTAAAGAGCAACCGGTTAGAACAAATATTCCAATTAAAACCAATAAACTTAATTTTCTTAATCTCATTTTTCCTCCTTTTTGGGGTGAGATTATTAAAGAACGCTTAGACTGCTTAAGTATAGTAATGGGTAAAAGTATGTCAAGCTTGACCTAATCTATAAATTATGATAAAATTAACAATGTAAGTTAGAAATTTAACAAAAAGGAGAAAAAATTGAAAAAAAGTTTAGTTGTTTTGTTCATTCTATTTTTAACCGCGGCCATAGCCGTTGGCCATCTTCAAACGAAAGAAAATTTTGCCAAAGCAGCCAAAGAAGAGTTATCCAAAGCATCATCTCAACTCCAAGAATTAAAAAATGAAATTGAAATCATTTTTAGCGGCTTGGTAATCGATAGTGTGGTAACTGGTGAAGAAATGAAAAAATTAATGGACTTAAAAACAGAATTTGATAAAACCACAGAAAAACTTAATCAACCTTTAGAATTTTATCAGCAGCAAACAAAGATAGATTTAGATCCTAAAATAAATGAAGTGCTCGCTATCTATTTTAATGAAAAAAGGGCTGTAGTTAATTACACCGATACCCATGAACAAGAGGTTAAAAAAATATTTGTTAAACTAGCTGGCTATGATATTAAAATAGAATCAAGACCGGATTGGATAAATAGACTTTCCCTGGGCGGCGTATTTGGAATACTATTTGGTTTGTATATTGGAGTCATAAATAGGGATCATTTTAAAAAAATATTTTTTTTCGTTTTTTTCATCTCTATTATTTTTTTTATCATTATCTAAAACAAATAAATAAACCTTGTCTTTAAGACAAGGTTTATATTTTTTAATAAAATATTATGATTAAAATTATGACCAATAAATAAAAAGTAGCTAAAAATCTACCGCCATTCTTCAGATTGCCTAACTAATAATTTTTTAGCCCGACGAGGCTTGGACATAATCCCTTTCACTATTTGCTCTAAACGCATTGATTGAGATCCTTTAATTAAAAGAACATCTCCTTTTTTTATTTTTTCTTTTAAAAATTCTAATGCTTGTTTTGAATTCTTAAAACTGAATATATTGTCCTTCCCCATTCTTGATCTTTTAGCGCTGTTAGCTATTTCCTGTCCGCCTGGCCCAACTGTAATCAAATAATCAAAATCCATTTGGGCTACTCTTTTACCCACCTCTATATGCGCTTCTTGGGTCAAATAACCTAATTCCAGCATATCGCCTAAAATCACCCATTTTTTCGCCCCTTCTGGGTGAATTTTTATTTTGGCTAAAGTTTCTAAAGCTGATTGAACAGCTTGGGGAGAAGAATTATAGGTATCATCAATAATTAAACTATTATTTATTCCTTCAATCGGAACTAATCGCCCAGGCAATGGTTTATATTCTTTTAAAGCTTCGATGATTTCAATCAAATTTAACTCAAAAGTAACGGCCGTAGCCACGGCGGCTAAAATCGCGTAGATTTGAGTAACTGAAATAATATTTGGTAAAAATACCGGCACAATACTCCCTTGATGATTAATTTTAAATCTTAATCCCTTAATTTTAACACGATCATTTTCTGATTCTTGATCAAGACTAATTTCAATTGCTTGAATATCTGCTTCGGCTGATAAACCAAAGGTGATGATTCTAGCGGAAATTTTTTCTTTCATCGCCATCACCATTTCATCATCAGCGTTTAAAATTGCCCATCCGCTGGGATGTAAATCAGTAACCAGGGTCTGTTTTTCTTTACTGATACTTTCTAAACTGCCTAAAAATTCAGTATGAGCCTGGCTAATAGCGGTAATTACTCCGCGATCCAGGGGCGCCATATTAACTAAATATTCAATATCTCCTAAACGATCAGCCGCCATCTCAAGGATTAAAACTTTAGGATATGATTTTTCTGGAAAAATTATTGATCCGATCGACATCCAAAAAACCCTTAGCCAGCCAACCACGTTTTTTCCAGGAGAAAGGCGTCCTAAAATAGTTAACGGCACTCCAATCTCATTATTATAATTCTTTAAACTTCGCCGGGAATTAATAGAATCCTCTAGGGCGACATAGATTGCTTCTTTAGTTGATGATTTACCCACACTGCCGGTAATACCAATAATTACGGGTTTATATTTATTAAGAACCCGGCGGGCAAAAAATCTTAGAAAAAAATAAAGTGTTTTTTTCATTTATTCTTTTTTATCTGGTGGGATATTATAATATTTTAAAATAAATGCGGCTAACTTGCCAAAGGTTGGCGCGGCGGTTGAATCAGCAAAATTTCCATTTTGAGGATTATCTAATTTAA
>JACZVN010000035.1 GCA_022572625.1 Patescibacteria group bacterium
GCAAGAAACACACGCCCGCAGTATTATTAAAGGTTTGACCTGGAGACTTATTGCCAGCACCACCACCGTGATCCTAGTTTATATTTTCACCCGCAGCTTTATTTTATCGGCTGAAATAGGAGCCTTGGATATTTCCTTAAAGCTACTTTTCTATTATTTGCACGAACGGGGTTGGAATATGTTAAAGTGGGGTCGGACAATTAATCAGGGCTAATAAGGTTAAGCTAAAAAAAATAAAAGGCGAATTTAAAAGCGCCTTTTTTATTTGCCTAAATTATTCATAGCGCAAAGCCTCAATCGGACTTTTTTTTGAAGCCTGCCGGGCCGGATAAAAGCCAAAAACCAAACCAACAAAGGCGGAAACACTTAAACCTAAAATCGCAGCCATTACTGGAAAACTAAACTCCCATGCCAAATCAAAAAAATTAGTCAAGACAAAAGAAATAAGAAAAGAAAGACCGGCTCCTAAAACAATGCCCACTAATCCGCCAACGGCGGTTAAAATAATCGCTTCGCCAATAAACTGGGTCATAATATCTCGATCGGTCGCCCCCAGGGCTTTACGCAAACCAATTTCTTTGGTTCTTTCCGTAACCGAAACTAACATAATATTCATTACCCCAATTCCGCCAACCACTAGAGAAATGGCCACCACCGAAGATAAAAATATAGTTAAAATGCTAATAATCGTATTGACTTGATCAATCATCCCCTTTTGAGTGACAATGTAAAAATCGTCTTTACTGGGGTCAGTAATTCCATGAGTTTCCCTTAAAGTTAATTCTATATCACGAACCATTCTCGCGGCCACTTCAGGACTCCTGGCTTTGAGCATAATTTCATTAAAATGATCACTGCCGGTGAGATATTGTTGGGCAGTGGTATAAGGTAAGATTACTGTTTCATCAACATTAAAAAAGGCAATCTGTCCCTTGGGCGGCAAAACCCCGATCACTTTAAAATTCCTATTCTTAATTTTAATATTTTTCCCTAAAGCGTCTTCATCACCAAAAAGTTCTTTTTTAACTTTAGCGCCAATGACAACGACACTGGCTTTTTGACGAATGTCAATTTCATTAAAGTAAATCCCTTTTTCAGGATAAATCTGAAAAATATCTCCCATAAACTCTGCCTTCCAGCCAAAAATCATTGGCCGGAATGTCTCCCCCAGATATGAAACACTGCCGGGAATAATCACCGCCGGCGCAATCTCAAGTAAATCAGGAACATTACTTTTCCTTTGCAAGGCTTCAACATCGCGAATTTTCAAAGATTCGGAGAACATCGTATCCATGATATCAGTCGGGCCTTTTGGTTCTCGCCCCGGCCGGACCACCACCATTTCCGCTCCCATGCCGCTTATTTGATTTAAAATTAAATTCTCCGCCCCCTGACCAACTGACATAATCATCATAATAGAGGTAATGCCAATCACAATTCCTAAAATAGTTAAACCAGAACGAGATTTATTTGTTCTTAATCCAATGACCGCGGTTTTAAAACTATGTTTTAATCGCACGCTGATATTTAATTATTTTTTTTAATTGGGGTAAAGAATCATTCATCACCCTTTCTCCGGCTAAAATTAACTTTTGACTATTTTGCTTTTTTATAAAATCACGCCAACCAATCAAGCCGGAAATTTCAACCCGAGGATTGACCACTAAATCAGCGGTTTTAACATCCTGTTTTGACAAAAGGTGATGAACTAAATTTAAAGTATTAATCAGCGTCATATAATAACCCGGGTTTTGGGTATCGCCCTTAAAAGAATAACGAGCGCCTAAATTAACCGCGATCACCATTTTCGCTCCCATCGCCCGCACTGCCTTAACCGGCACTGGTTGGGAAAAACCGCTGTCAACCAATAATTGGTCCCCTTTTTTAACCGGCTTAAAAATTAAAGGAATAGAAATACTGGCTTTAATAGCTGAGGAAACACGGCCGGTTTTTAAAACTACTGGCCGGCCGGTTTTTAAATCCGTGGCCGTGGCCACAAAAGGTATTTTCAATTTATTAAAAGAAATATGACCAATCTGTTTTTGAATAAAAGCCTCTATTTTTTGGCCGCTGATTAATCCCCCTTTAATTGACGGGTCTAAGATTAATTTTAAAACTTGGTGCCAAGTATTGGATAAAGCAATTTTTTCTATTTTTCCAATATCTTTAGTGACGGCATAAATTCCGCCAATCATCGCGCCAATACTTGAACCAGCGATAAAATCAATCGGGATATTATTTTTTTCTAAAACTTTTATCACTCCAATGTGGGCTAATCCTCGAGCCCCGCCGCTGCCCAGGGCTAAACCAATTGTAGGATGTGTTTTCATTCGAATCATCTTTATCTAATTAATTTATCTTGCTCTATTTTACCGTCGCGAAAATAGAGAATGCGCCGGGCAAAATTAGCAATATAGGTTTCATGGGTAATTAAAATAATTGTTCGGCCTTCATCTTGATTAATCTTTTTTAAAATATTCATAATCATTTCACCTGATTTTGTATCAAGGTTGCCGGTTGGCTCATCGGCAAAAACTACTTCCGGATTATTAATCAACGCTCGGGCGATAGCCGCCCTTTGCTTTTCTCCACCTGAAAGCTGAGAAGGATCATGCTTAACTCGATGGCCTAAATCAACCTGCTTAATTACTTTCATCGCCCGTTCATTCCACTCTGATTCCTTAATATTTGAATAGGAAAGGGGTAATTTAATATTATCCAAGACACTGGTGCGGGGCAGAAGATTAAAAAATTGAAAAACAAAACCCATTTTTTTATTTCTCACTCGAGCGATTTCTTCGTTTGAATAATCATCAATCGTTTTGCCATCAAAGTGATATTGACCTTTGGTATGTCTATCCAAAAATCCCAGAATATGAAGCAGGGTTGATTTACCAGAACCAGATGGACCCATGATGGCCACAAATTCGCCCCGGGCGATAGAAAAAGAAACCCCGCAAAGAGCCGGGGTTTTTGTTTCGCCGTCGCTATAAATTTTTTCTAGCTTTTCTACCTCAATTAAGGCCATATTTTTATTCTTCTGATAAAAAAATAATAACTCGATCGCCCTCTTCTAGACCTTTAATAATTTCAATTTCTCCATAAGAGCCGCGCAACCCAGTTTCAACCATTACTTGTTTAATTAATTCATTCTCATCTAAAATCCTGACCAGCTTATCCCCATTTTCGCTAATCACCGCCCGCTGGGGAATGGCGATGACCTTTTCTCTTTTTTCCGCTAAAATATCGATATTGGCAGTCATGCCTGATTTAACCCGCTCATCTTTTTTTGTAAATTGCAAAATAATCTTATAAGTGGCCACGCCCTCAATCATGGTTTCGGCTGGATCAATTTCCACGATATGAGCTTCAAATATTTGTTCCTGGCCATAGGCATCAAGGGTTATTTGAGCCAGATTGCCTATTTTTAATTTAGCAATGTCAGCTTCCGGGATATTGGCTTCAATTTCAAACTGATCTTTAGAAATCAAAGAAACTATCGCGATATTAACCACCACAATCTCGCCTAACTTTGCTTCTTGTTTAGTCACCAGCCCATCAATGGGAGATTTAAGTTTTATTTTTTCAATTTGAACCAAAACATTTTCTAAATTAGCCTGAGCCTGTTTTATCTGCGCTTTTTGAGAACTAATATCTGATTCAGCCTGCTTGACTTGAGCCTCTTGAGATTTAATCTGTTCATCAGTCGCTCCTGCTTTTTTCAAAATTAATTCATCATTGGCAATGGCCAAAGAATTTTGAGCCGTGTTAACTTTTGCTTGATCTACGGCAATATTCTTTTGGTTAGTTATTATTTGGACGGCTAGTGATTGTTTCTGACCATTAACATTGGTTAGGGCAGTATTAATATTAGTCCGAGCAGTATTAATATTAGTTTTATAAGTATTAATGTTAGTTTGAGACAAACTGCTGGCTGAATTTAAGGCGTCATTTGAACTAATTAAAAAAATCCTGATATCCACTAAATAACCCTCCGCATTTTCCAGGGCCTGGTCTAAGTCTGAATAATTATTTGAAAGATTATTAACGGCTGATTTAAAAATTTCTAAAGTCTGGCCAACGCTAACCCTTTGATTTTCCGCATTTATTTTAGTTTGGGCATCACTAACCGAAAAAGTTAAACTTGGATTATTAGAAGTGTCATCAGCATATAATGGATCGGCCTGTTTATTAATCGCGTCATCGGCTTTAATAAAAGCATCATTTAGAATATCTTCCACTCCGTCATAAAGATTAGCCAAATCCACCTCAGCTTTATTCTTAACATTAGTTAAATTAATTTTAGTATCGACCAAAGAATTTTGGGCGTTTAAAACTTTTGTGGCCACAATTTGCACTTCTTCAGGCCGAGCGCCTCGTTTTAATTCTTGCAGTTTTACTTGCTGATTATCAAGAGCGGCTTGGGCTTGGGATAACTGGGCCCGGGCGCTCTCGACCCCGGCTTGGGCTTGGGCTTGCTGTGATTTTAATTCCGCATCATCTAAAGCAATTAAGACCTGACCAGCAGTAGCCTGGTCACCTATTTTTACATAAATAAAAGCGACCTTACCGCTTTTTTCAAAAGCGAGATCAACTTCCTGAGACGGCCTAACCCGGCCAACCACACTTACTTCTTGAAGCAAATCGCTTTTTTCAACCACCACAAAATCATAATTTGGAGAGCTATCTTTTTTAAAAAATTGATAACCGATAATCAGCACGATCAGTCCGATAATTAATAAAATTATAATTGATTTTTTCTTTAAATTAAACATCATTTATTATATAATTAATTTTTGACTTCAGTATAACAATCTATTTTTCTTTAAACAAGATCAGATAAAAGCTTAATTTTTTAAATAATCTTCCAAAGCTTTGGTCCAGGGACGCAAAAGAGGAAACTTGGTGTTGCGTAAAATAGAATATTGAGGCCGTTGGGCCGGTCGAGGAAACTTTTGGCTTGAAATTGAAATAACGTTTGTTTTTAACTTGGCCAGCTTAATAATTTCTTGGGCAAATTGATGCCAATTGATCACTCCGGAATTAGTTAAATGATAAATACCTGAAGGATATTTATTGGCTAAAAGTTTTTTGGTGGCTAGAGCTAAATCATTAGTGTAGGTTGGCGAACCAAATTGATCATCAACGACTTTTATTTCATTTTTTTCCTTAGCTAATTTTAAAATCGCATCAACAAAATTATGATGTTGATGCGGGTTAGCTTTGGGCCCAAACAGCCAAGCGGTCCTGATTAAATAATATTTTAAACCGCTCGTTTTAGACCCTAAATTCAAAATCTTTTGTTCGCCCAAACGTTTTGATTGACCGTAAAAATTTAAAGGCGGAGCCGGCTGATCACTTTCTTGAACACCTTGAGAATTAGCATG
>JACZVN010000036.1 GCA_022572625.1 Patescibacteria group bacterium
ATTGTTTTTGAAAAATCCTTCAATAAATAAAATATATAATTATGAAAATTGAAGAAGAAATAAAACAGAAGCAATTTAAAAACGAATACCACAAAGCGATGGTTAACATTATATTCTCATATAATTGGGTGATTAAAAACCAAGTTGAATTGTTGAAACCTTACGGAATAACACTTCAACAATTTAATATTCTTAGAATTTTAAGAGGACAACATCCAAAGCCATTTACTATAAAGCTGATAAAAGAAAGGATGTTGGATAGAATGTCTGACTGCTCCCGTATAGTTGAAAAGTTACTAACAAAAAAATTAGTTGAAAGGCATATATGTGTAAAGGACAGACGAAATGTTGATGTATTAATTTCCAAAAAAGGGTTGGCTCTTTTAAAAAAGTTGGACAAAATTTTTGAAAAATTAGATAAAAATTTAATTTCCTTAAATGATAAAGAGTTAAAAACAATTAATAAACTGTTGGATAAATTAAGGGGCTAAGATATTTTTTGTAGAGACGTTATACTTGTCTGCCGAAGGTAGATATAACGTCTCTACTCAGAAGGGTAAATTAAATAATAAAAACCTTAAACCATTATCTGGGTAGTTCGACATGTCATGTCCCTTTTTAGATCGAGAGCCAAATAACTCTCGCTGACAAATAAAAAAAACCGGATAATTATCCGGACAAATTACTTTTTTAAAGCCAAACTTATAAACCTTACCAGCAAATTCTAAAGTTAATTTTTCTTTTAAATTTTCAATGGGCCAGTTTTCCTTCTTAATAAAACCATAATAGGGAGTGATAACAATCACTTCGTGTCCCAATCGATGTAAGGCGCGAGGCAAAGATCTAGCTACGTCAGCTAACCCCCCGCTTTGAGAGTAGGGCGATATTTCTGAACTAACATGGGCAATTCTTAATAGCCTAGTCATATTATAAATATCCTAAAAATTTACTGGCAATAATAAACATGGCGTGAGACCAAGCCAGGGGATGAATGCCGCGTCTAAAGTCATCAAAAATCTGCTCTGGTAAATATCCATGATATTCATCATCATCCAATCTTTCTAAAACCCAAAAATAATATTGACGAGCTTTTTTCTTATCACCAGCTAAAGACCAATAAATACTAAGCCAAAAATTTAAAAGCGGCCAGGCTCCGCCGCCTTCCTGAGATGATCCCTCTCCATCATAATAATCAAATTGATAACGATGAACCCCTCCCTTTAGTACGAGCTCTTTTTCAATATGTTTAATCGTCTGAATTATTTCTACACTCTTAGATTCATAAATATCAAAAGGCCAACATAGACCTAATAATGAAGCATCAATATTATGATCATTAATTTTGCCAAAAGTCCGATAAAAATATTTATCCTGAGGATTATAAGCTTTTTTGATTTGTTCAATCATTTGCCAGGCAGTTTCTTTCCAAAAATGATTAGGTAAAATTTCAGTAGCTAATAAAAGCCCTTTGGCGCAGGCGGCTAAAGAGTAGGTAAAATTATTTTCCATAGTAACTGATGTCTGACGGTTAGATTCTTCCCAGATATCAATGGTATGGATGTCAAAATGAGTCTTATCCCAATGGCTAACAATTCCATTACCCAGCCTTTCAATTAATTCTTTAAATTCTAATGCTTTGGATAAATCTTTTTGAAAATGGTGATGAATAGCCCAAAGAACTGTTCCAATCTGGTCGGGTTGAAAAGCAGACCCCATACTGCCAATCCGTCCATTAGTAGCATAATTAGCATAAAGAATCTGCCGACGAGCAAAATCTTGAGGAAACTTATTAAGCCAATAAAAAAATGGTTTTTGAATTGGTATTTTTAAAATGTCAGCGGCCACACAAACAAAAGATGCATCTCGAGGCCAAACCCAGCGATAATTAGCTGCCTCTCTATGAACATAAGGTTTGTCAATATTAGCAGCTACAATTGCTCCATTTTCCAAGGCGCAATCTTTAATTACTTCTCTTGAAGTCTTAATAATTTGTTTAATTTTTGTATTTATATTCATGACAAAAAACTTTTAGTTTGGGCGCAAGTAATGGCAATGGCTAAAGCATCAGCCGCGTCAACCGGTCTGGGAATATCATTAAGTTTAAGAGATAACTTAACCATTTGTTGAATTTGTGACTTGGCTGCTTGTCCATATCCAGTTAAAGTTTGTTTAACTTGGAGAGGCGTAAATTCAAAAATTTGAGCCTTGCTTTTAGCGGCCACCAAGGTAACCACGCCCCGAGCTTCGCTCACTTTCATGGCTGTTTTTACATTTTTAGCAAAATAAATATTCTCAATTGCTATTTTATCAGGATGATATTTTTTAATAATTTCTTCTAATTCATGATAAATTATTAACAGCCTTTGAGGAAAAATTTCATTTTTTGAAGTTTTAATGCAGCCGTAATCAACCATGGACAATTTATTACCTGATGTCACTTCAATAATCCCGTAGCCAGTTGCCGCAATGCCTGGATCAATGCCTAGAATTAACATAATTATTCTATATTACTATAATAATCACTAATATCTGGATTGTTATCAAGTTCATTGAAAATAGCGTCGATCTTCTTTTGGGATGATCCACTAATTTTGATTAAATCTTTAGCAAACCACTCTATTTCTGCGTAATCAACTTCTACTCCCTCTTGTTCTATCTTCTTTTTTATTTTTTCTAAATCATCTGAATCAATATAAATAGCCAATTCATCTTCCTCAACTTGAATATCCTTAGCCCCTAAATCAATTATTTTTAACTGAAAATCATCTAAATTTAAAATCTTGGACTTAAAATCAGCAATTCTTATTATTCCTTTACGTTCAAACATCCGTAGAACAGAATTCTGTTCTCCCAATCGTCCGCCATATTTATTAAAAATTTGGCGCAAACTACCGACGGTTCGATTTGTATTATCAGTTAAAGCCTCAATCAAGATCATACTTCCTTCCGGGCCAAAAATCTCATAAATTACTTCTTCAATCCGCTCACCCACTACTACACCCGTACCCCGCTTAATCGCTCGATCAATGTTATTTCTCGGCATATTAGCCTTTTTACTCCGTTCCATTGCCAAACGTAATTTAAAATTAGCCTCAGGATCAGCGCCACCTTCTCGGACGGCTAAAGTAATAGCGTGCCCAAGTTTAGTAAACATAGCGCTTTTTTTAGCATCAACTGCCCCTTTAGAATGTTTTATCTTTGACCATTTTGAATGCCCACTCATAAAACTTATATATTTATTTAAATTTACTATATTATATCAATTCAGTTCATTTAATCAATAGACAGGGCAATATATTAATGTTAAAATGTTAATAGATTAAAAGTATTAAGATAAAGTCATGACTACTCTTGATGATTTAAAACAAATTAAAAAATTAGATAAAGCTAGTATGGTCAGTTTTATTTCTGATTTACCTGATCAAATACTTAAGGCTTATCAAGGAGCGCAAAAGATTAAAATGCCTGAAAATTACAAAAATATTAAAAATATTGTAATTTGTGGTATGGGCGGATCAGCTATTGGCGGTGATTTAATTAAAATTATGACTGAAAATCAGTTAACTATCCCTTTAATCGTCAACCGATCCTGGGAGCTGCCATCGATAGTTAATAAAGATAGTTTAGTATTTTTAGTTAGCTTTTCAGGTCAAACCAAAGAAATATTAAATTGCGCTAAAACGGCAATTAAAAAAAGGGCGAAAATATCCATCATCACCGGCGGAGGGGAGTTGCAAAAAATAGCTCAAAAATATAAATTGCCGATTTTTAAATTTCAATACTCAGGCCCGCCGCGAGCCGGTCTAGGATATCTTTCGATACCAATTTTAGTTATTTTAGAAAAACTAAATTTAATTAATTTAAATAATTGGCAAATTTCCTCTTCCGTGACTAAACTGGAAAATTTTAATCAAATTTTTTATCCTAAAGCAACGTCAGAAAAAAATATTGCTAAATATTTAGCCTATTTTATTTTTGACCATCTGCCAATTATTATTGCTCCAGAAAATTTAGGCGGTTTAGCCCGACGATTTAAAACTCAGATGGCTGAGAATAGTAAAAACTTTTGTTTTTTTGAAACCTTTCCAGAAATTTTTCATAATTCAATTGAAAGTCAATTCCCTTGGCGCTTAAAAGATGAAATTGTTTTTCTAATTTTTGAAAACTTTAATGAAAAATCAAATACCAACCAGGCCCTACGATCTTTTCAAAAATTATTAGACCAAGAAAAAATAGATTGGGAAGGCATTCCAAGTTTTGGAGACAATTTATTTATCCAAATTTTTTCTTTGGTACTTTTAGGCGATTGGATTAGTTTTTATTTATCGATATTGAATAAAATTGACCCGACGCCGGTTACTAAAATCCAGTGGCTTAAAAAACAAATGAACCCTAAGGGAAAACGAGCTTTTTCTAGAACAAAAAAATAAATAACTGAATAAAATGTATAAGTATTGCTTTGTTAAATTAAAACAATGGTGGCCATGGTTAGGCTATTTTTTAATTTTTAGCCTTAGTTTTATTATTTTTTTATATATCTTAGCCCCGCCCGGTATTATTGGACCAGATAGCTTTTATCACACTAAAATGGCCCTGATGATTAAAGAGCAGGGTTTAGTTAATAATTTTCCCTGGCTTCAATTTACCACTTATAAAGATTTATTTGTTGATCATCATTTTGGTTATCATTATCTGCTTGCCGCTTTCCTTAGTTTACCTACCCCCCAGAATCTGGATATTTTTTCCGCCGAAATTGATCCGTTGATTAAAACAAAATTAGCGACCGCCTTTTTTGCCGCCCTGGTCTTTGTGTTTATGTATTGGTTTTTACGCTCATTAAAAATTAAAATTCCTTTATTTTGGGCCCTAATCGGCCTATTGCTGGCTCCTTTTTTAATTCGCCTTTCCTTTATCCGAGCGCCGGCCATTTCTATTATCATTTTGATTCTAGGATTTTATTTTATTTTAAATAAAAAATATTTGGCCCTTTTTATTCTTTCTTTTATCTATGTTTGGATGTATGGAACCTGGCCCCTAATGCTAATAACGGTGGTACTATATGGTCTAGCCCGGGCCATTAAATCAACCATCAACCATCAACCATCAACCATTCTTAATTTTTTTAAACAACTGTTTTCCCTAATTAACCTAAAATTATTCGCCAGTTGTATTTTAGGTCTGAGCGCCGGCTTAATTATTAATCCCTATTTTCCTAAAACCCTGCCCTTTTATTGGTTTCAAACGATAAAAATTGCGCTTCTAAATTATCAAGACAAAAT
>JACZVN010000037.1 GCA_022572625.1 Patescibacteria group bacterium
TTCCAACTGACACCTTCCTATTTAAAATTAATTAGTGGAATTTTAATCATTTCAAGTGGAATACTTTTCGGACTCGTTCATTTATCAAACAGTGGAATATATTTATTAGTTCCAATCATTGCTCTTCTTTCTATTCAAGGCATGTTATATGCCTGGCTGACAATCAAAACTCAAAGTATTATCTGGCCCATTTTACTTCATATGCTGCATAATCTCTTTACTACCTTATAATATAACCCTACTTTTAATAAAAAAGGTGGGGTTTTATTTTGTACTATCAACCCTTTGCCAAATATTGGCAAATTTTTTCTTTTTTATTTTTAACTGATAAAAAATCATTGACCAAAGGTAAACCCGGGCTAAATAAAGTAAAATTGTCCAGAAAAATTCTTTAGTATTTTTAGGATAAATAAAAAATAATTTAATACCAGCCAGAATTTCTTGCCCGAAATTACGCTCTCCCCCACTCTGCTTTTGAGTATAACCGCCGGTCGATCTAATTTTTTGGCTTAACCAATCTTTCAAATTATCTGGGTACTTAACATAGACTTTAGCTTGAGGATTATAGGCTATCTGGTATCCCTTTTCTCTAATCAGCTGAGTAATAACCGCGTCTTCCGCTAAAGAATTTTCTGGTACGGAAGAAATAATATTGCGGAAAGCATAAAGATAACCAGAACATGGGAAAATCTTACTTTTTAATCTCATCTGATGGGCAGCGTCAGTTAAAAAATGTGACCAATATCCGAATAAATTATGAGCTGAATTAATACTAATAGGTTGGCCAGTTACCGCTCCAACCTTTGACTTTTTTAAGGATTGTAAAATCTCCTTAATACTAGATTGATTAATCCAAACATCTCCGTCAGTTAATATTAAAATTTTACCCGTGGCCGCTTTAAAAGCCAGATTAAGGGCGGCTGGCTTTCCTCGGCCCTTATCTTTTAAATATCTAACTGACGGATATTTTTTTGAAAATTCATTAACGATTTTTTCTGTTTCGTGATCTGGTCCGACCACTAAAATTTCAAAATCTTGAGCTTGTTGATGATAATAATAAATACTGCCTAAAGCTGATTTAATCGCCTTAGGCAGGGTTTTAGATTCTTGATTAGTAGTAATAATAACTGAAAACATATAAAATAATTTATTTATTCAAGAAATTCTTTTACTTTTTCTCCTAATTTCCCACCGTCAATTTCCATCCCTTTCTTATTTAATTCAACTCCTTTTTCAGCTAAAATTTGATATAACTCTTTTCCCTGTTCATTTACCATTTGGGCAATTTCTTGAGCTAGTAAATTCATATATTCCTGCTTTAATTCTTCACCAGGAAAAACTCCGCCATTTTCTTGACTCAATATTTCCAAAGCTTTTTTTAAAATATCCGAACTGTTAATTTCTAAATTACGCTTGGAAGATAATTCTTGGGCCAAACTTTCTAATTTATCTTTAACCCGATCGGTGATTCTAAATTTTTCACTTTCATTGGAAATTAAACGGTTAATTTTTACCGCTCCATTTTCGATAACTTTTTCCCTGGCTCTTTCTGTTCCGAGTTGTTCATGTTCTAATTTAGACATATTTTTTAAATTAGGATTTTTAATATTACTTTAAAAAAAATGATTTTAAAACAGTATAAGTTGGACCGGCCGGTCCAAGTTCGCTTTTCATTAAATCAATTGATTTAACTTCGAATTTTAATTTATTTAAAATGGGCAGTTTTGATAAATTCAGTTTAATCGGGTTTTTCAGCCGAGCAAAAGTAATATGCATTTGCCAGGGCCGATAATCTACTTTTAAACCAATTTTTTTTGCTAATGCTTGTTCTAATTCCTTTTGTAAATCAATTAAATAATTTCTCTCTAATTCATAACAATTAAAAAATAATACTCGCGGATTATTTTCATGGGGAAAACAACCGTACTTTTTAATCTCTAAAAAAAATGATTTTTTAGCTTGCATTCCTTGTTCTAAGATGCGCCCTACTAAATCCAATTTTGTTTTATCTAAATAACCTAAAAAATGAAGAGTTAAATGAAAATTTTCTAGTTTAACCCATTTAATATCTCCTTTAATCTGCTCTTTTAACTTTTCGATCCGAATAGTCAATTCTTTTTTAATATGCGCTGGTAAATTAATGGCAATAAAAATCCGAGCTGTTATCATCTATTTATAATAGCAGAATTTAATTAAAGTTAAAGGCAGCGCTTTAAAGCAGCGCTGCCTTTTTTAACTAAAGAACAGAAAGATTATTTACCTGATTTGTCTGTAGCATCTTTCTTATTGAACCTGGAAGGACCAAATCCGATGGTTTTGTCCCCAACTGTAAACTCAACCAGCCGTTTCTTGTCCTCTCTGTAGCTAAGGACATTTGCCAGTCCAGCAACGTTATTGATGTTGGCGAACTTTTTACCCAAGATCGGTCCCATGTCTTTGTTGTCAACGCCTTCAACATTAAGCATTCGAACGCTTTCACCCAGCTGCTCGGTGACTTTGATATCGGCCGGCTTATTCGGGGCTAAAGCTTTAACAGCCGTCTCGACAAATTTACGTGTGTCCATGCGATTCCTCCTTGATTCGTTATTTTAAAAACCAATTGTTCATTGATATTATCTTCTTGTAAACAACCATAATCTATTTTAGCAGATTTTAAAAATTTGTCAAGTTAGATTGTCCACAATAATTATAAACGATTACATAAATATCTTTGACCTAAATAATATTTTTTAGTAAAATAATAACCACTAATAATCAAGATAAATAATTAGCACTCTTACCCCTTGACTGCTAATTATTAAAGTGTTAAAATAATACCATTAATTAAAAAAATAAAATAATCTAATTATGAATAATTTTACGATCAAAGCTCAAGAAGCAATCCAAAATGCGCACCACATTGCCATTGAATATAATCAGCAGCACGTTGATTGCTCGCATTTAATGTTATCTTTGGCTACCCAGGAAGAAGGAGTCGTTTTAGCCATTTTAAAAAAATTAGAGGTTGATGTAGATAAATTAAAAAATAAAGTGGATGATTTAGTTAAACATGGGCCACGGCCTAAAATGCCAAATACCGGACAATTCGCTGAAATCTATATCACTCCCCTCTTACAAAGGATTATCCTTCGAGCGACCAAAGAAGCCCACCAGCTTAAGGATGAATATATCAGTACTGAACATTTACTCTTATCTTTGCTTTCTATCCCTTCATCAATTAAAGATTTATTAAAAACATTTGATCTTGATTATGACAAGATTCTGAAGGTTTTATCTGAGGTTAGGGGTTCGGAGCGAGTAACTGAACCAGAGCCAGAAAGTAAATATCAAGCCTTGGAAAAATACAGCATTAATTTAACTGAAATGGCCCGTCATGAGAAACTAGATCCGATTATTGGTCGTGATGATGAAATTCGCCGAGTTATTCAAATCCTCAGCCGCCGCACTAAAAATAATCCAGTGTTGGTTGGTGAGGCTGGAGTAGGTAAAACTGCTATTGTCGAAGGCTTAGCCCAGAGAATTATTGCCAAAGATGTTCCAGAATCTTTACGCAATAAGGAGTTAATTTCTTTGGATTTAGGCGCTTTAGTGGCCGGAACTAAATTTAGGGGTGAATTTGAAAATAGATTAAAAGCGGTCCTAAGAGAAATAAAACGCTCTGGTAATTATATTCTTTTTATTGATGAACTTCATACGGTAGTCGGAGCTGGTGGAGCCGAAGGCGCTATTGATGCCTCAAACCTTCTTAAACCAGCCCTGGCGCGCGGTGAGCTTCATTGCGTGGGGGCAACCACCCTAAAAGAATATCAAAAATATGTGGAAAAAGATGCCGCCCTGGAACGCCGTTTTCAAAAAATCTATGTTAGGGAACCCTCGTTGGAAGACACAATCGCTATTTTAAGGGGAATAAAAGAAAAATACGAAGTTCATCATGGTATTAGAATTAGTGACAAGGCTTTAAATTCGGCGGCTAAACTTTCTCAACGATATATTACCGATCGTTTTCTGCCTGACAAAGCGATTGATTTAATGGATGAAGCGGCTTCGGCTTTACGAATGGAAATTGAAAGCCAGCCGGAAGAATTAGATAAATTAAAAAGAAAATTTCGTCAATTCGAATTAGAAATAACTGTTTTAAAAAAAGACAAAAAAGAAAAAACTCAACAGCAAAAATTAAAAAAAAGAGCGGCTGAACTTAAGGAAAAAATTAGAGAGTTTGAAATTCGTTGGAAAACTGAAAAAGATATTATTACTAATATTCACAAACTAAAAGAAGAAGCAGATAAATTAAAACAACAGTCAGAAATCGCGGAACGGGAAGCAAACTTACAAAAAGTGGCTGAAATAAAATATGGAAAAATTCCAGAATTAGAAAAAAAAATAAAAATCAGACAACAAAAATTAAATAAAATTCAAAAGGACCGTCGTATTCTTAAGGAGGAAGTCGGTGAAGAAGAAATTGCAAAGGTTGTTTCAAATTGGACTGGTATTCCGGTTTCTAAAATGTTAGAAGAAGAAACAAAAAAATTAGCTCGGATGGAAGAGGAAATACACAAAAGGCTCATCAATCAAAACGAAGCAGTCATGGCGGTATCTAATGCTATTAGACGATCACGGGCTGGAATATCTGAAGAAAATCAACCAATTGGATCATTTATTTTCCTCGGACCAACCGGGGTCGGAAAAACAGAATTAGCTAAAAGTTTAGCTGAATTTCTGTTTAATACTGAAGAAGCCTTAATCCAGTTAGATATGTCCGAATATATGGAACGACATACAATTTCTAAAATGATTGGCTCCCCGCCCGGCTACGTTGGCTATGAAGAAGGGGGTCAATTAACAGAAATGGTTAGACGGCGCCCCTACAGCGTTATTCTTTTTGATGAAATTGAAAAAGCTCATCCAGAAGCATTTAATATTTTACTTCAAATTTTAGATGAAGGCCGCTTGACTGATGCCAAAGGAAGAATCGTAAATTTTAAAAATACGGTTATTATCATGACCTCCAATCTGGGAGGGGATTTAATTGAAGATTATGCTAAGAAAACCAGTCTTGGTTTTGTGTCTGAAAAAGAAAAAAAGAGTTCACAGGAATTAATTGAAGAAAAATCACCAAAAATTCCGGTTATGCCCATTATACCAACAGAAAAAAAGGTTGTAGAATCGGAGTTTAAGCCATTAATAAAAAAGCAAACAAAAAGCAAAATAACGAAAAAACCAAAGAGTAAAACGATAAAAACCAAGCAAAAAAATGAAGTGAAAATACAAGATGAC
>JACZVN010000038.1 GCA_022572625.1 Patescibacteria group bacterium
GGGGTAAAGAATTGGACTGTATACGTTTAATGGGGATAAATAATATTGCCCTGCGTGTCAATCCAGAGATAGTTGAGAAAGACAGGGAATTTAGAAGATGGTCGGAAATATGAGGGGTGAGTAAAAAATAATAATTTTTAGAGTGGAGTTTATTTACAAAATAACCCAAGCATTTAATTAAAAAATCAGAATGGATGAAATTTTACAAAAATATAAATTAACAAAGGAAAAAAATTTAGAGAATGGTTTGATACTTTGTAAGAATATCAATGGAGAGCTATTTGTTTTAAAAAAGGCTCGTGGCGATGAATGTGTGATAGGGGTATTGGTCAATGGATTGGCCAAAGATTACAATAATCAGTTTAGTCTTTTACAATTACCAGAATATACCATTATAGATATTGATAATGGTATTGTCGTTATGCCATTCTATGGCGAACGGGGATACTTTGACTCTTGGAATTCAGATGGATTATATGGAGGCGCCCATATGAAACTGGAATTAGCAAAAGAGATGGCGCAAATTATTTATGATTTTTCAAAAATTAATTTAGATAAAGTAGTAAAGCATCTAAACAAGCATAAGGTTATAAATTTTCAATTTAATTTTGAGAATTGGAAGAAACAATTTGCAGATAGGGCAAAGATTTTATTGCAGAATGGTTGGATATCGCAAGAAGATTCTAATAAAGCAAATGAATTACTAAAATATGGTTTTAAAAAATCAAAATTAATATTTAGTAATGGCGACTACTATCCAAAAAACCTTCTGAACTTTAAAGGGAAAATAGTGGTAATTGATTGGCAAACTTGGAACGAAAATTATAGGGTAAATATCGTGGATTATATTGAGAACGTAGTAGCTTTCACTTTTATTCATATGTGGAATAATCGTTTATGGCAAATAGAGTTTTTAAAAGAAGTAAGAAAGTATTTTAGGATTGATTTTAAAGATTTACGAAACGCTATCTTAATTAAGTCATTCGAACAAGCAATTTTTTTTAAAGGTTCTACAAAAAGAAAGAAACAACTTCTTATTTTTAAAAATTTTTTAAGCGATTTTTATGTGAAATGTTTAGAGAGAAATACAAGGCCTTCTATAAGATATAGAATTTTTAAAAAATGTCATCTAAGATAATGGTGCGAGCGTGGTGAGACCGCGTTTATCTAAAATTAAAATAACCTAAAATTTAATTTTTTAGGTAAATAAAAAGCCCATTGATGTGATCGCCGGGCAATTGGTCTATGATCGTTAAAAACGATTCAAGCAGTTGGAAGTTGTAAAATATTTTGGCAAATTTGAAGGAACATTGTTTTGGTTTTATTGGCGCCGGATTTATAGGGGACGGTTCCGCGTATTTCAGGACCCTGGGACTGAAGATGTTCTTTCCAGTGCTTTTCCAGTTCTGATAACACTTCTTCAATTTTTCCTTTGTCCGATGCATGGAGCAGGACATTGGCCACATCCCAGGAAAGAGTTTCACCGTATTGCTCGAGAAGAGTCTGGGCACGTTCATACTGCTGCTTGAGTTTATCATTTATAAGATCTTTAAAGTTCTTTTTTGTGACCACCTTAAATTTAGGCATGTCTGACCTCCTTTTTAATATTTTCCTTAGTATTATAAATATCGCATAAATAGCTTCAAAAGTCAAGCCTTTGCGAGAGCCGTAGTAGAAAAGGGGATGGTTTTTAAAAATGAGGCTAATTTGACAAAAGCATTAATTTATGCTATACTCTATATAATATAAAAATACCAGGAGGGAAACGTGGTCAGACTTTCAAAATTAGTAGTAATATTGGTCCTAATAACGGGATGCAGTAATCCATTTTCCAGTGAGGAAAAGATTCCGTTATTACCAGATATTTGGTTTATTACGCAGCAGTGAATTGAAGTGATGAGTGAAAAACCGGACACAATATTGGTTCTTTTAAAGATTAATACAGATTCATTGGGAATACTGATTGATTCCGGCAATAGAAGGGTGCAAAAAATATTACGAGATAGTCTTGGTTATCACGAGCAATATCTCTCAAATCCAGATCTTAAAGTGCTTTTTGCCGGGCTTGAATATATTAATCAATGGCACTTGGAATCAGAAAGAGCCAAGGGAGTTTATATAAGAGTGGAAAAGGTGGCAGTGACGAATTTATGGTGGGAGTTGGACGCATTTGATAAATTTAATGGTGACAACACCAAGGGATTCTTATATGTCTCAAGATGGACTTTAATTCACGAGTTGGTTCATTATTATCAGCAACGTGCTGGAAAAGAATTTTCTGAATGCGAAGCAGATATGGTAAGAGAATACTTTTTCTATGGCAGTTCACTTAATTCAGGTTGTCCATAAGTATATTCTAAGTTGGTTAATAAAAAAAATATAGATATAGATAAAAGCGTTTTTAATTTAAATTAAGAACGCTTTTAAGTTATCCCCAATTTTAACTTGACCATTCTTTTTTATTACAGTACAATATGAAAGTTAAGTAAACAATAAAATTATGAAAATATTAACGCCCAAACAAAAAATAGTCTTGCAAGCGATTAAAAAGTTTTTTTCTGAAAATGGCCGGATGCCGACCATTCGAGAATTAAAAGATGAGAATGCTAAATTAGGATTGAAATTTAAAAGTCTGCGAAGCGTCTTTCTCTATCTTAACGCCTTGGAGGAAAAGGGCTTTATTAAAAGAGTCTCTCGGGATAGGGGAATTGAATTAAAAGATCAGACGAAAAAGAATTTTGTTGACGTGCCGGTTCTGGGCATGGCCAACGCTGGCACGCCCACCTTTTTTGCTAAACAAAATATTGATGGTTTTTTAAAAGTTTCCCGGGCTATATTACACAATAGGGAAGTGTTTGCCATTCGAGTCTTTGGCGACTCAATGAATTTAGCCGAAATCAACGGTAAAAAGATTAAAGAGGATGATTTAATCCTAGTTGATTCCCAAACTAAAGATTTTAAAAACGGCGATTTGGTTTTAACCGTCATTGACGGGTTGGCCACGGTCAAGATATTTAAACAAATCAGCAAAAAAATGATTGGTTTATTTCCCCAATCAACCAATAAACGGCATCAGCCGATTTATCTGACCCCGGACGATGATTTTATTATTAATGGCAAGGTGATCGACGTGTTAAGCGTTTAAATTTTTTATAAAGAATAGCCTATTTAAATATAATTTGATATTATATTAAATATGCAAATAACTAAGACTAATTATCTTGAATACACTTTTTGTAAAAAAAATCTCTGGCTTAAGAAACATAAGCCGGAGCTTTTTAAGGATATTGAATTATCAGAGTTTGAAAAGAAAATTATAGAGGAAGGTAATTTAGCTGATAAAGAAGCGCGGAATTTATTTCCCATTGGTGTTTTAGTGGATAGTCATGGTCAAGACGCCATTGATGATACTAAACAATATATTGCTAAAAAACAGGCTATTCTATTCCAGGCAACCTTTTCCGAAGGTTTATTTTTTATTCGGACTGATATTCTTATTTATAATCAAACAAGAGACGGTTATGAACTTTATGAAGTAAAAGCTTCAAATGGTATTAAGCGAAAAGAACCGCACCATTATATAAATGACCTGGCGTTTCAAAAAAGCGTTATTGAAAAAAGTGGTTTAAATATTATTAAAACCGGGGTCATTTATTTAAATAGAGATTATCAAAGAGTTGGTAAGATAGACTATGGGCAATTGTTTGTTGACGTTGATCTGACTGATGAAGTTTTGGCATCCCAAGCCGAAGTTAAAAAACAAATGATTGAAATAAAAGAATTTTTAAATGGGCCGGAACAAAAGGGTTGCGAGTGCCTATATCGGGGGAGAAGGGCTCAGTGCACTACGTTTACCTATTCCAACCCGGATGTGCCTGAATATTCGGTCCATGACATTAATCGGATAGGCGGGAATAAGAAAATACTAAATGATTGGATTGATCGGGGTATTTACGCGATCGAGGATATTGATAATTCAGAATCTCTTAAGGGGGGTAAAAAGATTCAATATGATGCCTATTTCCTGGGCAAGCCGATCATTGATTCGGTGGCCATCAAAGAGATGTTAGATGAGCTCGTATTTCCTTTGTACTTTTTTGATTATGAATGTTTTTTTAGCGCCGTACCCATATTTGACAATTTTGGTTCCTATGAGCATATTCCTTTTCAATATTCTTTGCATATTATGCAAAGAGACGGAAGTATAGAACATAAAGAATTTTTAATCACTGATCCAAAGGGAGACCTGACCCGTTCATTGGTTGAGAGGATCAAGCAGGATATTGATCCAAAGGGTACGGTTATTGCCTGGTTTAGTCTTTATGAAAAACAGCGCAATGTTAAATTGGCTGAGCTTCACCCCGACTACGCTGATTTTTTGGAAACTATAAATGAAGGTATGTTTGATTTAATGACCATATTTTCAAAACATCATTATGTCGATGCTGATTTTAAGGGAAGTTCAAGTCTTAAAAAGGTTTTGCCGGTGATTGTGCCGGAGTTAAATTATAGTGATTTAAATATTTCCAAAGGAATCTTTAACTCTTTTAATTTTTGAAACGTTTAAATTTTTTGATGGTTAAGATTATAAAGTGGCAAGGCTATTTGTGGAGATGGGTAAAGAGGATTTTAAGGTAACACCTTGGGAAGTTTCTGGAGAGGTAGACTATGGGAGGTTGATTAAGGAGTTTGGATTGCAAGAGTTGAAGCATTTGCCAAAAGTGTTTGAGAAAGAGGTTTTATTTAGGCGGGGAATAGTATTTGCGCATCGGGATTTTCATCGAATTGCTGAGGCAATTGAGAAGAAAAAGAAATTTGCGATGATGACTGGGTTGATGCCGAGTGGGAAGTTTCATATTGGACATATGATTCTGGATCAGCAGATGATTTTTTATCAGAAAGTGACTTGGATCTTATTCAAGAATCTTCTTATTAGTTTGCTGAATGGTATACTAATTCAAAAATTAAACAATTGCAAAATTATGAACAAATTGATTTAGGAAGTTTGTATAAAATTGAATTCTACGTTTTCTTGTTACCCTTTATAAAAAAAATTTTTGAGATAAAAAATATCATTACGTCAAATCAAAACTCTACTTTATATGCTTTAAATCAATTACATGACATTTCTTCACATTTTAAAAAAAATCTTGCTTCACTTCATGGAACTCCTTCCACTCAAATTGATTTTTTTTATGACACCTTACAATTTGAGAATAATTTGCTCCATATTGAACTCTCACAAAAATCATTTCAAAAAATAAA
>JACZVN010000039.1 GCA_022572625.1 Patescibacteria group bacterium
GGTGATCTTTTAACCAGCCATAAAGCCAGAGACTTTGGCTGTACCTCGTGTCACCTTGGTCAGGGCTTCGCGGTAACATATGAAAAGGCCGCTCACGAAAAACTCGAATTCTGGAATGAAACGATGCTGCCGAAAGAGTTGATGCAGGCAACATGTGGAACCTGTCATCTTTCTGAAGAAGTTCCTGAAGCGCCCATCCTGACCAGAGGACGTCTTATCATTCGAGATAAAGGATGTACCGGATGCCCTGAAATCGGCGAGTTCTTCGAAGAAGAGCCACGAGGACCGGATCTGGCAGGGATTGGTAACAAGGTTTCCAGAGGATGGCTTTTCCATTGGCTAAAAGATCCGCAAGAATATCTCAAGAACTCTCGGATGCCGACATTCAAGCTCGAAGACGAGGAGATTCTGAATCTCATAGAATATCTGATGAGTCTTGATGGAAAGGATTCGCCACCACATCCCGTTACAGGGTTACCGGGAGAAACAGGGAACGAAGATCGCGGCCGGACGCTCGTTGGAGAATCGAGATGTATATCCTGTCACTCTATAAATGGCAGAGGTGGTAAATTAGCTCCTGAACTTGCCCGAGTGGGCGATAAGGTACGTGAAGAGTGGCTTCCAAATTTCCTGCGCAATGTGCACTATTATCAGCCGGCAAAAATAATGCTGGAGTATAACTTTACTGATCAAAACGCCCTGGACATATCCGCATATCTGTTCGAGGAATTTTCTGAAGAAGAATTTGAGATTTGCGCCACCTTTGAGTTAGACATAGTTGGTGATGACGATGAGTATAAACGCTATGGCAGAGAAGATTGGGATTTTCATATTAGGCTGTCAAAGAAATATAATTTTGATTTTGTTGTTGAACCATTGATGATTTGTCTCATACATAAAGAACAACTTTCTTCTTCATTTTTAAAAAGAGCACAAGGACATGCCAAAATTGTTAAGAAATATTTTACTGACTATCAAAAATATCCTAAGATTTTAGCCCATGAATTTGTACACATTAGCAGCCTTTATATTAGATCAGGAGATTTGAAGCAGGGAAGAAATTTTTTGATTTTATCTATAAAAGAACGGCCGTTATATATAAAAATTTACCTTCACTTACTTTTGTCTTTTTTTGGAGTCAGTATTTATAGAAAAATTGCAAATATTAAAAGGTGCTTAAAAGGAGAAATACCCCTGCCTTATTTTGAGAAATGATATTTATGTTAGATAATCACAAAAATTTTTAATTACTGGCACTGCTAAAAATAAGTAAATTCTTTATTAAAAATTTATTTTAATTTTAAATAATTAATTTTAATATGAAAATTTTACTTTTTAAACCCGGGGCGATTGGCGATGTGATTATGACTACTCCTTTAGTTCGACAGCTCAGACGCGCCTTTCCTAAAGCGGAAATTGATTATTTAGTCGGCCACGTTGCCGCTCCAGTTTTAAAACACAATAAATATCTAAGTAAAGTTATCCCCTTTAATGAAGCTATTTTTTATCAAAAAAAATACTTAGATTTTTTAAAATTGAGTGCTTTTATCTGGCGCCAGAAATACCAAATTATTTTTATTTTAAATAAGCATAAATTATATAACCTGGCGGCTTTTATCTGGCGAATTCCCCAAAGAATTGGTTTTGATCGATTGGGTGAAGGAATATTTTTAAATTATCGCGTGTCTTATCTTGGCCAAAAACATCATATTTTTTATAACCTTGATTTATTACCGGGAGTTAAAATAAAACCAGATTATCAAGATATAAAATTAGAAGTAATTTTTACCTTTAAGGAAAAGATTTTTGCCCAAAAGTTTTATCAAAAAAATAACTTGATTAAACAAGAGGTAATTAGTGTCTGTCCGGGCGGTGGTGTTAATGTTGGCGGTCAAGAAAAAATAAAAAGATGGCCGGGCAATAAATATATTGAATTGATTAAAAAATTAGAAAATCAAGGGTTAAAGGTTATTCTAATAGGCGGCCAACAAGATCAAGACGTTGCTAAAGAAATTTTGAAAAAAGTTGATTGCTCTTCGGCCATAGGCCAGACTACGCTTTTACAAGCCGCCGCTTTATTATCGCTATCTCGGGCCGTGGTTTGTAATGATGGCGGCTTAATGCATTTGGCCTCAGCGGTAAATGAGCGAATCGTTAGTATTTTTGGACCGACTAATCCTTTAGAATTGGCTCCGCTTAACAAAAAAAGCCAATCGATTTTTAAATCATCAGTGGACTGCGCCCCTTGTTATAACCTTAAGGGCCATTTTCGTCATTGTCCAGATCAAAAATGTTTGAAATCAATTACCAGCCAGGAAGTTTTTAATACTTTACAATCTTTATTAAATAACTAAATATGACCCTTTCAATTGTTATTCCAGTTTATAATGAAAAAGAAACGGTTTTAAAACTATTAAAACAATTAGCAGCAGTTGATTTTGGGGTTGATGCTGAAATTATTATTGTTGATGATTATTCAACCGATGGCACCCGTGAAATTTTACACTCACTTAAAGGTCAAACCTTGACTAATATCAAGGTTATTTTTAAAGACAAGAATCAAGGCAAGGGCGCAGCCTTGCGTCGCGGGTTTGATCAGGCCAGCGGTGAAATTATTGTTGTTCAAGACGCGGATTTAGAATATCATCCTCAAGATTTGCCTAAATTGATTAAGCCAATCCTGCAGGGCCGAACCAGCATTATTTACGGTTCAAGATTTTTACCTCCTCATCATAAAAATTATTTTCGGCTACATTATTTAGGGAATTATTTTATGGCTTGGTTGTTTCGTTTCTTATACCCGACTAAAATTACTGACCCAGCTACTTGTTACAAGATTTTTAAGCGCGAGATTTTAAATAAAATTCCTCCTTTACGTTTAAATGGTTTTGAAATGGAGCCGGAATTTACGGCTAAAGTTTTACGGGCCGGCTATCAGATTTTAGAGTTGCCTATTCAATATCAGGCACGTTCTTTGGCCGAAGGCAAAAAAATAAATTGGCGTCACAGTTTTAAATATATTTGGACTATTATTAAGTATCGTTTTATTAATGATTAATTATTTTCGTCAGCCAATTGAACTCTATTCTTATATCAACATCATTCCCAGAATTGATATTTTTGGTCTGCCCGACCATTTTTATTTTTATGCGATTATTATTTTAATTTCAGCGGTTATATTGATTTTATTTGGGTTAGCTTTACTAAAAAATAGACCTTGGTCTCAAGTTAAGAAAGGCAGAATTTTTACCTATTTTATTTTACTAGTTTGGTTTTTGACTTTAGCTCATTGGTTTAATATTCAGGGGCACTGGTTAAAAAATGATCTCAATGATTTTTATGGAAAATCTCCGGTTGAGCGCCGACAGCAGGCGATTAGCCGACTTATTCAAAGCTATGGCTTAGCAGATAATTGGCATGATTTTTATGATTTTTTAGAATTCGGCCGCCAAGAAATTCCGTCCCAATCCCGGATTTATGTTTTACCGGTTGATCCTAGTTTTTTAGTTTGGGCTCAATATTGGCTGTATCCAGATTTGCGTTTAGTCGATGACTCTGCAAAAGCTGACTATCTTCTTTCTTTTAATGTTAATTTACCCGAGTCAGTTCAAGGATTTACAAAATTTAAACAGCTAACCCCGAATAAATTAATTTTAATCAGGTCGGATCTGCTTCCTGACAGGTCAGACCAGTCAGGAGGTAATTAATAAATATGGATTATTTTTTTCTTATTATTTCTCTTATTATTCCCACCATTATCGGGGCGGGTGTTATTAGTTTTATAAAATTAAAGGGTTGGGGTATTAAATTGATTTTATCTTTTGGTTTAGGGACTGGTTTAATTACATTTTTAATGTTTTGGTGGAGTTTCTTAGGTTTAAGTCCGGAAGTTTTTGTCATAATCATAACTTTAATTTCTATTATTTTATTAGGGATCTTCTTTTTTTATTGGCGATCATCTTTTTATCGATTTTTATCAAAAATAAGCCTGGCTAGGATAATAAAAAAAATTAAAAGCTTTGAAATAGTTGAAATTATTTTGATTTTAGTCATTACTTTAGAAATAGGGTTTGTTTTGGCCGAAGGGTCACTCCGGCCATTAATTGGTTTTGATGCTTTAGCCAATTGGGCTTGGAAAGCCAAATTGTTTTTTTACCAACCCCAAGTATTTTTTAATAGCGGAGCTGATCTATTCTTGGGAGGCGCTGGTGCTCATCCTAATTATCCACTTCATATTCCTTTATTAATGACTTGGACTTATTTTTGGCTGGGCCAGGTTAATGATATTATTATTGGCCTGATTTTTGCTTTTTATTTTATTTTTCTAGTTAGCTTTATCTATTTTAGTTTACGTGATTTTATTAAGCGAAAATTAGCTTTGATTTTTACTGTTTTTTTGTCTACCCTGCCTCTTTTTTTATATCACGGATTCCATGCTTACGCTGATCTGGCCCTAAGTTTTTATTTTACCATTGGCGTTATTTTATTGTTTAAATATATATCGGCTCAAAAATCCCAGATTTCATATTTATTTTTATCCGGCTTGTTTTTTGGTTTAAGTGCCTGGGTGAAAAGTGAAGGCTTAATGTTATTCGGAGTTGTTTTGATTATTTTTTTAATTTATTTAGTTTTTGAAATTTTTAAACACTCATTGTTCAAAAATAAATCAAAATGGATTTTTATATTAAAGCAATTATTAATTTTTATTTCGTCCTTTGCCATCTTGGTCTTGCCTTGGATTATTTTTAAGATTAATTTTGGTCTTGGCTATAGTAATGTTACCGCCGCTGGTATTTCCTGGTCTGGATTTCACCCTGAAATTTTTATTTCAACTATAGAGCAGATTTTTATTTCATCTTCTTTTCATCTCTGGCCTGGTATTTTTCTTTTAATTCTAATTTTAGCCGGCCGTCGAGCCTGGTCTCGCCCTAATTATTTTTTAGGTCTGATTATTTTTGGCGTTATTTTAGCTTATTTTATCCTTTATTTATTCGTGCTCGCCATAAAGCTGCGCGATCTTCAGTACAACGCCCCACGTTTCGGATGTCGTATTGGCATAGGCAAGATCAATGGTATCGCCAGCGCCCGTCCACTTCTCTGAATCCGGGCGATGGCTAGTTGAGCTTGCGGTTTCCATATCTTGTGAGAAAAACAGATCATCATATACAGACCCATGTTCATCGTTTATCGTTGCCGTGATAGCCTCGCC
>JACZVN010000040.1 GCA_022572625.1 Patescibacteria group bacterium
TGAGACTTTAGGGGGGATGCCTATTATTACGATTAGTAAAACGCCTTTAGATGGCTGGGGTCGGGTTGCTAAGCGTTTAGTGGATTTAATTTTTTCTTTAGGCGGTTTGATTTTACTTTCACCTTTTTTCATTCTTATAGCCGTCATTATTAAATTAGATTCTCCTGGACCGGTTTTTATCGGTTTAGAAAGAGTGGGGGGGCGAGGAAAAAAAATCAAAATTTATAAATTTCGCTCTATGATTAAAGGCGCCCAACAAATGAAGGAAAACTTATTAAACTACAATGAAAGAGAAGGCCCTCTTTTTAAAATAGTAAATGACCCTCGGATTACTCGTTTTGGCAGATTTTTACGTAAAAGTAGTCTAGATGAATTGCCTCAGTTATTTAATGTCTTGACTGGTGGAATGAGCCTGGTCGGGCCAAGGCCTCATGAGCCGCAAGAAGTAGCTCGATATGAAAAACATCATAAACGATTATTAACTATTAGACCGGGAATTACTGGTCTAGCCCAGATTTCTGGCCGCTCAAGTTTATCTTTTGAAGAAGAAGCTAAACTAGACATTTATTATATTGAAAATTGGTCACTTTCATTTGATTTGCAAATAATATTAAAAACTATTCCAGTGGTTTTTTCCGCTAAAAATGTTTCCTAATTATGGTTAAATTAGAGCCTATTATTGGTTTAGAAATCCATTTAGAACTTAGCACTAAAAGTAAGCTTTTTTGTCATTGCCCTAATGATGCCCATCCGGTTAAGCCAAATACTAATATTTGTCCTATTTGTTTGGGTCATCCAGGAGTTTTACCAGTGATTAATCAAGAGGCAATTAAAAGGACCTTAAAATTAGGTCTAAGTTTAAATGGGAAAATATCAGAATATTGCTGGTTTGACCGCAAAAATTATTTTTACCCTGACTTACCCAAGGGCTATCAAATCAGTCAATATAGTTTGCCAATAATAAATAATGGATTTTTAGAAATTGAAGTTGAGAAAATTAATAAAAAAATCTCTTTAACTAGAATACATTTAGAGGAAGACACCGCTAAACTTTTGCATTCAGATAAGGATTGGAGTTTAATTGATTTTAATCGTTCCGGGATCCCTCTTCTAGAGGTAGTGACTGATCCAGATATTAGAACTCCATTAGAAGCCAAAATTTTTTTACAAGAGTTGCAAAAAGTAGCTAGATATCTTGACATTTCTAAAGCTAATATGGAAAAGGGACAGATGCGCTGTGATGTTAATATATCTTTAAGACCAGTTAAAAATAAATTGACCAAGAAATTTTATCCTAAAACAGAAATTAAAAATTTAAATTCATTTAAATCTGTTGAAGATTCCTTGATTTATGAAATAAAACGTCAGACTAAAAAGTGGCAAAATGGCCAACCACCCCAAAGACAAACGACCCGGGGTTGGGATGAAAATAATCACCTTACTTACGAGCAAAGAAGTAAAGAAGAAGAACAAGATTATCGTTATTTTCCTGAACCAGATTTACCAATGCTGCGTTTTAAATCAAAAAAAAGTAAATTTGAGTTACCGTTTGATATCAAAGAGATTGAACAGTCTTTACCCGAGCTCCCAATCGCTAAACGAAAGCGCTTTTTAAAGAATTACGGCCTGACTTTACCCGAAGCAAAAATTTTAACCGAGAACCAAGTTTTAGCTGATTTTACAGAAAAGGTAATTATGGAAGTGCAGGCCTGGTTAGTTTCTTTAGAAACGATTGAAGGAACTGAACAAGAAATTTGGCAAAAGCATAAAAATCAGTTAATTAAAGTAATTGCTAATTGGTTAATTAATCGTTTGCTTCCTTTACAGAAAAGGGCGGCTAAATCTGATTTTCCATTTACACCAGAAAATTTTGCGGAATTTATTATTTTAGTTTATGAAAAAAAAGTTTCCAGTACTTTAGCGCAAAGTATTTTAGAGAAAATGTTTAGCGAAGGTAAAGATGTCGATCGGATTATTGAGGACCATCAATTAACTCCAGAACAAGATAAAGATAAAATAGGAAAAATTGTTTTTGAAGTTATTAAATCTAATCCTGAAATAGTTGAGAAGTATCAGCAAGGGAAACATGTGGTTATTCAGTTTTTAATCGGTCAGGTAATGAAAAAAACCCAGGGCCAATCTGATCCGGGGTTGGTACGTAAGTTATTGGAAAAAGAATTAAAAATCTAGAAATTTTTTAATCAATTGACTAGCTTCTTGATAATTTTTTACCCAGTTTATTCGTTGATCGCGCTTAAACCAAGTTATTTGGCGCCGAGCATAATGGCGCGTATTTTTTTTAATTAGTTTACTAATTTCTTTTAATTTTTGCGGGCTAATCGATTTAGAATTCAGTAAAATAGGGATAACTTCTTGGTAGCCAATAGTTTTAAAGGATAGTAGATCAGGTGGATATTTTTTAATTAGTTTTTTTGTTTCTTTGATTAAGCCGTTTTTAATCATTTGATCTGTTCTTTGATTAATTCTTTGATATAGATTTTCCCGAGGAATTTTAATCCCAATTTGCAAAATATCGAATAGTGGTTCTCCCTTTTTTCGCAGTTCAGAAAAAGGTCGGCCTGTTTTTAAACATACTTCCAAGGCTCGAATAATACGACGAGGATTATCAGCTTGGACAAAATCTTTGGCGCCAGGGTCTAACTTTATTAATTTAGCAAAAGTGTAATTTAATCCTTGAGTAGCAATCATTTTTTCTATTTTTTTTCTCAGTTTTTTATCTGGAGAGACGTGAGGAATTTTAAAATTATCAACCAGAGCACTAATATATAAGCCAGTGCCGCCAACCAAGAAGGGGATTTTATTTCTTTGATCAATAGAAGTAATAATATCCAAGGCCATAGCTTTAAATTGAGCCAGAGTGAATTCAGTGTTTAGTTTAATAATATCAATCATATAATGGGTAATATTCTCAATCATCATGGCCGCTTGACCGTTTATTTTTAAATGTTCACCTAAAGGTTTAGCCGTACCAATATTCAAACCCTGATAAATGGTTCGGCTGTCAGAGCAGATTATTTCGCCGGAAAATTTTTTAGCTAATTTTATGGCTAACTCAGTTTTACCCGAGGCGGTTGAACCTAGAATAACAACTAATTTAGGGAGATTTATTGGCTTATTTTTCATCTCTATATTATAATATAATTAATGAATTTAGTTAATTATTTAATTTCAGAAATTACTTGGCAGGAGTTGTTACTATTCTTGTTTTTAAGCGGCGGACCAACTTTGTTTTGGCTTTTGTTGTGTTTGCGTCTTGATCGGTCGGCGCCCGAGCCTAAGTTTCAGATTTTTAAGACTTTCCTTTTAGGAGCACTAATTACTATTCCATTGATTTTTCTGGCTGGTTTTTTGACTAATTTAGTGGAAAAGAGTTCTTATATATCCGGTGTCACTTCTATTTTGATTTTGTCTTTTTTAGTTGATGGTTTACTTGAAGAGTCGGCCAAGTATGGTATTTTGCGTCAGTATATTGTTAAGTCTTTATACTTTGATGAATTGCGCGATGGATTCATTTACGGCATGGTTTTAGGCTTAGGATTTGCTTTTGTGGAAAATATTCTTTACGGAATGATTACCAGTAATATTGGCCAAGGATCAAGCACTATTTTGCTCCGGGGGTTTACCACCACTTTACTGCATTTTCTAACCGGTGGAATTATTGGCTATTATTTAGGTTTGGCTAAATTTTCTAAAGATAAAGTTTCAAAAAGAAAAGAATATTTTATTGCTTTTCAAGGAATATTTTTAGCCGTTTCATTGCATGGCCTTTATAATACGATTGTTAGGTTTGGTTGGTGGTGGAATCTAATTCCTTTATTTTTACTTTTGTTAATTACTTATCTTGTTATTCTAGCGAAGATTAGGAGAATATAAAAAATATTGTATTAAATAGCAACTAAAAGTCGGCCTCTTAATCAGGCCGACTTTTAAATAATAGATTAAATATTTAGTAACTTAATTTAGTTTCTTCTTCAAGTAATCTAAGTTTTTCTCTTAATCTAAATTCTTCTTCTGTTTTATTAAATTCAAGTAATTCATTTTCACATCTTTCCACTTTTTGCCAGTCTGCCGGTACATCGCAGGGAGTCGGAAATCGCCGACATTCTCCAGTTTTTGGATTTTTAGCTGGAGTAATTACTTGGATACAAATAACAGGAGAAATAGAATCTGACGATGTAGTAAAAATACACTTTGGCGGTAATTCGCAGTTATTTTCATCAAAGCCTTGTTTAATTACGTCGCCGCCTTTACGTTTACATCCTTCGGCGTCGAACATCCAGGCAGCGCAGGCGACAGGAGGAACAGGGCTTGACGGTAATGTTTCTTCTGATGAACGAATACATCTGGGCGGTAATTTACAGCCGCGTACATCTTCGCCTTGATAGACTATTTTTCCGTCTTGACACCAACCTGGGATTGGTGGGACCCATGAAGGACAGACAGCGTCGTCGTGATCAGGTTCTAAGATAGGTGGCCGAGCTTGCTCACCGCTTGAACTGGGTATAGGCATAATAGTAGGTGGTATTGGTCTGCCTTGAATTAAAGGTAACGCTTCTTCGATAGTTCTAATTGGTATTTGTTCCAGTCTTTTAAGGATTTCAGGGATCATATCAGCTGGGATATTCCTTAATTTATATTGAATATCAAGGGGTAGATTTTCTCTAATTAAGTTAATTTTTTTAATTTGTTGTTCTGAGAGCTGACTTTCATTAATAAAGAATGAACTTGTAGCTTCTCTTGGTTCAGTTCTTTCTTGATTAGTTCTAACTTCCATTATTTCCTTCATCATTTCTATTTTTTCTTTTTCCCTTATTATTTCATGTTCTTGTCTTTCATTTAAATCAAATTCTTTTTCTTTTTCTTTTATCATTTCTCTCATCAATTCCATTTCTTCTTTTATTTTTGTTTGCAGAATTTCTTCAGTTAATTCTCCTCCTTTTTTGATTATTTTTTCCTTTATTTTTTCAAATTCGTCCATTATTTCTTCTCTAACCTCCATCATTTCTTGCATTTCATCCATTCTTTTTTGCCCAATCTCGTCTCTTATTTCTTTATCTTTAAATAATTGATCTTCGTCTGTAAATGCCATTATGGAGTCTCAATCTTTTCACGAAATTTAATTAATCTTCCAACAACACTAACCACTGTCCCTCCGGCTACTGTT
>JACZVN010000041.1 GCA_022572625.1 Patescibacteria group bacterium
TCCACCATTTACTCGGAAAATGTTCAAGCCCTAAACGCTATTGAAGCGGAACCGGGCGATGGGGAGAAAATGATTGCCCTCTTCTCTTTCCAAGAGGATTTAGTGGGGATAAAAGAGGGAAAAACTGGTCGTGTTCCATATGGAGATCCTAACTCGGGTTGGGTGACTGAAGACCATGTAATTGGGATTGAAGATAGGGATTTTGCCCAATTTGTCCCAAATATGGGAATTTGTGCCATTGTTAATGACCAACAGGATTTCCGAATTTTTGGCTATGATTTAGCGTGGCACAGTGATTTATATGGGCTGCAGATTTCAAGACCTGTACGGGATATAATCGGCACATTTGATGCCGTTGATTTAGATTTTAATACTGCCGCTCCAGGTGATAGTTTGAATCTGTATTTGAGTTTAAAGTCCCGTGATAAACAAACTGAATATGAAACAACAATCCCATTTATAGTTCCTTTAGGCATAGAAGAAGAGAAAGTAAAGATTCAGATAAAAACCGGTAATTGGTTAGATTGGCAAAGAATTAAAGATGGAGAAAAATTACCCATTGACCAGATTTTAACTCGGATCACTTCTTTTAATAATACTAGCATTTTCATCAAAGCTAATTTTACTAAATCAAGAAAAAATAAACTTACCGTATTAGAAGCTAAAATAGACTCAGTCATAATCGATAAACTTCAGTGGCAGATAATATCTAGATATAAAGAAAAACGTTCTGTTTTTATTATTTTTAAACAAGTTTTAACTCCGAATGAAAATACTCTCATTATTGCTGATGAGGAATTAAAACTAAAGATTGCTTCTAAAAAAGAAGCAAAAGAAGAAAGAAAAGAAGTTGAAGAGCGTAAGTCAGATAAAAGAAAATTTTGGCAATTTTGGAAAATATTTTTTTAAAAAAAAAGACTCTGAATTAATTCAGAGTCTTTTTAGTTATAATTTTTTTTAATAATAATTAATATATCTTAGTTAAATCAATACCAGAATAATAGTATTTTAAAATTTGAGAGTAATTTGCGCCTTGATTAGCAGCAGTCATACCGCTGACTTGGGGTAGACCCACACCATGACCGCGCATATTTTTTCCTTGTCCAGGTGGATCGATTTTAGATTGTAAATAAGCAACTGGCGCTTTAGTCATTCCCGCTTCGTAAGAAGAAAGAGTTTTTCCATTACTTTGGGCAAAATAATAAGCCAGGATAGGATCGCCTTGATAAGTGGCAACTATACCCGCTGTCGCTTGAACGGCTAATGAGGCCTGAGGCGTTCTTTGTTCCCCTTTATAACCCCGATAGACTTGATCAGCTTGAGTAGCCCGAACTGTAAAAAAGGGTTGGTTATTTGGGGTATTAATATATTTGGGAGTAAGATAACGGAAAAGAGCATAGGTGCGGGCGGCGATTGTCTGACTTTTTAAAAATTCAAATGGAGATAGTTCAGAAACTTCTCTTACTCCTAGCAGATAACTTTCCATGGGCAATTGATTAATTAACCAAAGACGTTCGGTATTAGGATTATAATGAATTTTTATTTGGTTGCGAAATTCATTGTCATTAACATTTTGTCCCCAAAAAGGACCATTTTGCCAGCTATTGATTTTAAAAATTATTGAATCAGACCCTTGTAAAATTAAAGGAGAATCAGTCATTAATAATCTTTTGCCATTACTATCATTGATCAGATAACGGTTAAGATCATAATCATAATCTATTTGCATTAATTCCCCGGCCGTATTACGAATTAAAAGTTTATTATTTTGGTCCGTAATATCGTAGAGATTGTTATTAAGCGTTGAAATTTTAAAAGGAAGGTAGTCTTTTTTTTCATCTGCTTCTACAAAAATAAGGCCAACTTTAATTTCTGGTCCTGAAGCAAGATTTGGCCAAAGAGATTGGTTAACAATATTTATTTCACTTGGAATAGTTTGCCAATAGAGTTGTTCAGGTTCAGGAGTAGGCGTTGGTTCAGGAGTAGGCGTTGGTATTGGTTCTGGTTCAATAGTGGGTGTATCAGTTTCAATACCAAGCACTTTAATACCTATCTCAATGTCGCCACCTGGAATAGTTTCAGATCCAGCTACGAGTTTGAATTTTTCCCAATACATACCTGGCTGTCGTGGAGCAGAAATTGTGAATCTAAAAAGCGCTTGTTCTTGCGGGAAAATACTTAAAACTGGATTTACGCGATTAGGTGTGTATTCATTATACCAACTTGAATGAAAGAATTTATTTTTCATTCCCGAAACTGTTCTTAAGCTAACTGATTGAGAGCCTCTGCCTGGCCAAGGATTGTTCCCGGTGTTTTTAAATTTAACCCAGAATTGTATAGTTTCAGTTGGGATTAATTCAGGAATGGCGATGTGACTTTGTTCAATTCTCTGAGCATTGTAACCAGTATTAGCCCAAGCTGACCCAGGGAAGATTAAAATTATAACTAGTAATGAAATGGTTAATATTATTTTGGAAAGTTTAATTTTCATGTCTTACAGTCTAACGATAATCAAAATATCGTCAAGTTAATTGTCAGATTATTTTTTTCTGATATGCTTAATTTATGAACTTAACTGGTCAAATTGCTAAAAATACCTCTTTTCATCTGGGAGGAAAAATAATTAGTTTATTTTTAAGTTTAGCTACTTTTGCTTTTATTGCTCGCTATTTGGGTCAGGCTGGATTTGGGCAATTTACCACGATCATGGCCTATCTTCAGGCTTTTGCAATTTTTTCTGATTTGGGATTATATATGATTTTTATTCAGATGCTTTCCCAACCTGGAGCTGATGAAAAAATATTGGCAAGTAATTTTTTTACTTTTCGTATAGTTTCCAGTTTAGCTCTTTTAACCTTTGGAGTTTTGCTTTCTCTTTTTATTCCTCAATACTCGCATTTAATTAAAATAGGTATTGCTATAACCGCAATTTCTTTTCTTTTTGGATCATTAATTCAGCTCTTAACTGGATTTTTTCAGAAAAAATTGCAAATAATGCGGGTAGTTTACGCTGAGCTTATGGGTCGAATTATTTTAGTTAGTTTAGTAGTTTTAGCTATTTATTTTGACCTTGGATTTTATTTTATTCTAGGGGCGATAGTTATAGGTGGATTTATTCATTTTTTACTGCTTTATTTATTTTCGTTAAAGTTTATTATTTTTAAATTTCGTTTTGATTTTTCTTTATGGATAGATATTTTTAAAAAAACCTGGCCGGTTGGTTTATCTATTATTTTAACCACTATTTATTTTAAGGGAGACACAATTATTCTTTCTTTATTTAAATCTTCTGAAGAAGTAGGGATTTATGGGGCCGCTTATCGCATGCTTGAGGCTTTAATCATGCTTCCACCAATTTTTATGGGTTTAGTTTTATCACCCCTTTCCCGCGCCTGGTTGGAAAAAGATTTTTCTGGTTTTAAAGAAATTTTTCAGCAATCTTTTGATTTTTTTATGGTACTAATTATTCCTTTAATTGTTGGGGTTTTATTTTTAGCCGAACCATTAATGGTGTTAGTGGCTGGGGAAGAGTTTGCTGTTTCTAGTCAACCTTTAAAAATATTAATTTTTGCCACCGCTTTTATTTTTCTAGGCAGTCTAGTAACCCACACTATCATTGCCATGGAAAAACAAAAATCCATGCTTAAATTTTATTTTTTATCAGCCGCCATTGCCTTAATTGGTTATTTATTTTTTATTCCCAAGTATTCCTATACTGGAGCGGCCTATATAACCGTGGCTGTTGAATTTTTAGTTACTTTTTTTGCTTTTATGATTATTTGGCAGACAATCAAATTTTTTCCTTCGCTTCGTATTCTTTTTCGGGCCCTTTTGGCTGGTTTAATAATGGGAGTAGTTTTATATTTTCTAATAGGAATAAATTTATTTTTATTAATTATTTTATCTATACTTGTTTATTTTATTTCCCTTTATTTTCTAAAAGGGATTTCTAAAAAAACTATTAAAGAGATTTTATCCCTTAAACAAAAATGATTTATTTTTTATTAATTTATAGTTTATTTTTTATTGCCTTAACTTGGTTTAGACCAAAGTGGGCTTTATTTTTACTTTTAGCTGTTTTGCCTAGTTATCAAATCCGTTTTCAAATTTTTAATCTGCCTCTGACTTTATTAGAGATAATGATTTTAATTTTATTTATTGTCTATTTATTAAGAAATGTCAGGGAAGTTTTCAAAATTTGGGAAAGAATAGGAAGTTGGAAATGGTTAATTTTGTTTTGGCTGATACTCGCCAGCATGGCAGTTTTTATTGCTCCTGATTTACAAACGGCGGCTGGTATTTGGAAGGCTTATTTTATTGAACCGATTTTGTTATTAATAATATTTTTAAGTTTAATTAAAACAAAAAAAGATTTAAATTTAGTTTTAGGTGCGCTTATTTTTTCTGGTTTTTATATTTCAATTTATACCATTGGCCAAAAGTTCCTTGGCGGCGGAGTTTGGAGCACTGAAGTTTGGGGTCAGCCAAAAATTTGGCGGGCGACTGGTCTTTTTCCACACCCGAATTTTTTAGGCTTATATCTTGGTCCAATCATCCTTTTAGGCCTGGGTCAAATTATAGCTAATTTTCGTAAAAATAAATGGTTTATTATTTATACTTTATTATTCATAGTCTTACTGCCTTTAGCTATCATTTTAGCGCGTTCTGAAGGGGCAATTTTAGGAGTTTTAGCCGGTTTAGTATTTTGGGGCCTGATTTATGCGCCAGCTAGAAAATGGACCATTATTAGTCTAGTAATTTTGTTTTTAGTAGTCGCTGGTTGGTCAGGAGCCAGAAATTATGTTTTAGAAAAAGGAACTTTAAGTGATTTATCTGGACAGTTGCGGATTAATATCTGGTCTGGCGCTATTTCTTTAATTAAAGATAATCCGGTCTTAGGGGTTGGATTAAGTGGTTATCAGAAATTAATTCCTGATTATCAAAAAAGAGAAGGAAGCTAACGTCCTTTTGCAAGAAGCGTGGTTCGAAATTGAGCGCGGCACTTCTACAACTCCCGAGATTCTTGCCCTCAAAAATACCATCTCGCAGAAGCTTCAGGAGATTAATAAATTAGAAACAATTGAGAATCCCGAACTCTTTGTGGACCTCTCTCAAACAATCGATTTTAATCCTCAAAGAATACTACAATCCGGCAAAAATCTCTACCTCTATCAATTGGGTT
>JACZVN010000042.1 GCA_022572625.1 Patescibacteria group bacterium
TTAATATTTTGTGAAAGTTTAGCTAGTTTTTTTTGACTGTTTTTAATTTCTTCTTTATTCAGCATCATAATATACATTTCTATATTTGCTCAACTGTTTAAATATTAACATAATTTTTTTCCTTGGTCAAAGACCTACTGTGGATAACTTTAACTTATTATTATTTAATATTAGTTGTTAAAAATTTGACAGAATTGAACATTAAATATATAATTTAATAAATAAATTAAAATAGCAATATGATTCTTTCTGACCGTGACATAAAAAAAGTAATTAAGGATAAAAGTTTAATTTTTAAACCTGGTTTAAAATTTGATCAAATTGGACCGGCTTCAATTGATTTAAAATTAGGCCCGGTTTTTAAAGTTTTTCATATTGAAAAACATAGTCTTTTAGATCCTAAGAAGGGCATACCTGATAATTTGACCAAAGCCTTTTTTTTAAAAAAGGGGGAATATTTTATTTTACATCCCGATAGTTTTATTTTAGCCAGCACCAAAGAGTATATAAAAGTGTCGGATAATCTAGTTTTAAGAGTTGAGGGTAAGAGTACTTTGGCCCGAATGGGTATTTTAGTTCATACGGCTGGTTATGTCGATCCGGGGTTTGAAGGAACAATTACTTTGGAGATTAGTAATCAATCTAATTTGGCGGTCAAATTATATCCGGAAATGTATATTTGTCAGGTGGCCGTGGAATATTTATCTTCGCCGGCCGAAGTGCCTTATAATAAACGGAAAAAATCTTTATACTCATCATCTCGAGGACCGGTTGATGCCAAAACAAAGAATTTATTTTAGAAATTTTTCTCTTGACTTTTTATTCAGGCCTTGGCAAAATTAAATTATATGACTGAAGAAAAAAAATATAAAAAACTTTATCGTTCGCGAACAGACCGGATTATTGCCGGCGTCTGTGGTGGTTTAGCTGAATATTCTAATGCTGATCCGGTATTTATTAGAATTGCTTTTTTAATCTTAATGTTTTTTAATGGTCTGGGAGTTTTAGTCTATCTTGTTTTGATTTTAATTATTCCCCTTGAACCCGGACTGGAAGTAAAAGTTAACCGGGAAAAGAAAATTGGGGAAATGGTTAGGGGAGTGAAAAATAAAGCCAAGTCATTGATGAATGAATTTAAGAAAGATAAAGAAAATAAAGAAGAATAATTCTCTATAACAAATTTTTTAATATATTTTATTACTATCCTAGTAATTTTGTTTTATTTAAAAAGCAGGCTTAAAGCCTGCTTTTTGCTGTATTTACTTTAAAAATATGATATAATAAAAATATGAAAAATAAGCAAAAAAATGCTAGAAAAATAGTCAAACCGCCTAAAAAGACAATTATCGAAATCAGGGAACAATTTAAGACCATTTTCGACAATTCTAATGACATAATTAGTTATATTGATAGGCGAGGGAAAATAGTTGATATTAATAAAAGAATTAACGATATCCTTGGTTATAAACCAAAAGAGATTATTGGTAAAAATTTTACTCAGATTGGAATCATTCCTTTAAAAGATTTAGCTAATATGCTTAAGCTTTTTGAAGATACGATTATTAAGGGAAGAATCATGCCCAATTTTGAGATTAAGCTTAAGCATAAAAACGGACGTAAAATTTTTATAATGGAAGTCGGGACAAGCTTTATTAAAAAAAACGGTCAAGTAGAGGGTGTGGTGAGTATATACCGAGATATTACTAGGCAAAAAAGGATTGAAGAAAATTTACAAAAAGCATTGAAAAAAGTAAAGGAAGTTGCTAAACTTAAAGATGATTTTTTAAATATGACCAGTCATGAATTAAAAACTCCGCTGATCCCAATTACTTCACAAACCGAGTTATTGTTGTACGGCGATTAGGGCCGATTAAATAAAAAACAAGCCCAGGCCATAAAAATGATTGCTAGAAATACTGATCGCTTAACGAGATTAGTGAATGATATATTAGATATCACCAAAATAAAATCAAAAAAATTACAGTTAATTTTAGAAAACGCGGATCTATCTAAAATTATTGCTGATTCAGTTGAAGATTTCAAAAATCTAGCTGATCAAAAACAAATTGAACTAAAATCAAAATTGTTAACTAAATCATTAAAGCTGCTTATCGATCAGGCCCGGATATGCCAAGTCATGGCTAATTGTTTGGATAACGCCATTAAATTTACGCCAGGTAAAGGATTAATAGAAGTAGAAATGAAAAAGGTTAAAGATAATCTAGTAGTTAGTATCAAGGATACAGGCATTGGCATTAGTAAAAGATATTTAAGAAAGATATTTATTCCTTTTTTTAGGGTAGAAAGTGATATCACTCGAAAATTTGGCGGCACCGGACTGGGTTTAGCTATTTGCAAAGGAATTATCAATATTCATCATGGTAAGATCTGGGCTAAAAGCTTAGGAAAAGGAAAGGGCACTACGCTTACCTTTACCTTGCCTTTGAAGACAAAGAAACAATAAAATTATAAGTAAAAATATATGAATGATAAAAAAAGAATTCTTCATGTTGATGATGAGACTGATATTTTAGAGACGGTCAATACTATTTTAGAAAACGAAGGTTTTGAAGTGGTGAGCGTTGATTCAGGAAAAGAGGCTTTGAAACAAATAAAATCCAATAATTTTGATTTGTTTATTTTGGATGTGATGATGCCTGATATGTCGGGCTGGGATTTATTTACCCGGATCAAAAAGTTAAAGTCAGATTATAAGGTGATTATTTTAAGTATTATCGAAGTCTCTCAATCCAGATTAAAAGAATTGCAAGCACATGGTATTAGTGATTATATTACGAAGCCATTTCATCGGGATGATTTTGTAAAACGGATTAAAAAAATTATTCTAAACTAATGATTAAAAAAAATTTCATTGCTTTAATTATTTTTATTATTTTGGCTGGTTTTATTCTCCTGCCCAAGGTTAGCAATGCTCAAAAAGGCGCCACCCTATATATGTCTCCGGGCAGCGGCAGTTTTTTTGTCGACAGCACTTTTAGCGTTTCTATTTTTGTTAATACGGGTGGTCAGGATATTAATGCCGTTAAAGTTGGCATTAAATTTCCGCCAGATAAGTTGCAAATTGTCAGTCCCACCGCTGGAAAATCTTTTATTTCTGTCTGGGTTTCACAGCCAGAGTTTTCCAATATTGATGGGATCATGAATTTAACCGGCGGTTTGCCATCACCCGGGATTAATACTTCAAGCGGCTTAGTAACGACCATTATTTTCCGGGTTAAAAGACCGGGCGAAGCAAACGTGGAATTTATAGATTCATCAAAAATTTTAAAAAATGACGGTCAAGGAACTAATGTTTTAAATTCACTCATTGGCGGCCGGTATACACTTCTAGTTCCTCCACCCGAAGGACCAATTGTCACTTCGCTTACTCATCCTGATAAGAATAATTGGTATAGTGATCCAAATCCAGTATTTTCCTGGACCAAAGATGAAGGAGTAGATGAGTTTAGTTATGAGTTTAATCGCCAGCCGCGCAGCGTGCCTGACAATGTTTCTGAAGGATCCCATATGATTCAAGAATATAGTAAGATCACTGATAATATTTGGTATTTCCATGTCCGAGCGCGTAAAACAACTTGGGGAGGAACAACTCATTTTCCGGTTTTAATTGATACCACTCCGCCGGCTTCTTTTATTCCTAAACTTGACTCTAAAACCATTACTGAAATCCAAAGAGGAAATATTTATTTTGTGACTACTGATAATGCTTCAGGGATTGACCATTATGAACTTAAAATAGAAAAACTTGATGATATTCAACAAAGTAATGTTACTCCTTTTTTCTTTGAAATTTCTTCGCCCTATCGACTGCCGTCTTTAAATGTCGGGAATTATAAGATTACAGTGCGAGCCTATGATAAGACTAGCAATTGGATTGATGAATCAGTTACTTTAAAAGTAATAGCTGTTACTTTTTGGCAACGCTTTAGTGTTGTTTATTTAATGGAAATTTGGGCCGGCCTGGCTTTACTGATTATCATTTTATTGATTGTCACCCTAAGGATAAGATCTAAAAGAAAAGGCTTGTATGATTCTAAAAAAGCGTCTCAAGAAATTGATCGAGTTTTTGATATTTTAGAACAAGATTTATTAGCCAAGTTAAAAGAGCTTGAACAATCAAAAACAGAAGGAGAGCTTAGTCAAAAAGAAAAAGAATTACATGATAAAATTATCAAAGATCTTCGACTAAGTGAAAAAAATTTGAAGCGTTATTTAGATAACCATCATTCAGAAAACAAGCAAGAATAGAGGATTGACCTTTGTCTTAAATTTTGTTAATCTCTTAATAAGATTTAAAATTTGATTTTTAAAGGAGTATTTGGTGGCTAAGAAAAAGGTTTATTTAGTTTTAAAAAATAATCAGATTATTAATAGTTTTAAGCTAGGCAAATATGCCGGGATTAAAACCTATAAGATTTTCGGTCGATTGAATTGCGGAACTGGCATGAGCGCTAAAAAAGAAAATCGGGTTTTCTTTTTAACTTGGGCCGATGCGATTGAAGCCGGTTATCGACCTTGTAAAAATTGTCGGCCGACAGTAGAAAATACTAATAAAAATTAAGCGGTTTAATATAAGTTTGAACCGCTTTTATATTTTACTTTAATTAAAAAAATGTTATAATTTATCCTCTAACTAAAGTGGTTGAAATTTAATCTTTTAAATTTATGGCAAAAAATAACTTGGAAATTGGTTTAGCTTTTAACGATGTTTTAATTGTACCTAAATATTCGGCTATTTCTTCTCGCCGAAGCATTGATTTACAAACGCGATTTTCTCGCCGGATTAAAATAAATATTCCGATTGTCAGCGCCAATATGGATACGGTGACTGAATCAAAAATGGCCATTGCTATGGCTCAGGCTGGTGGCTTAGGCATTATTCACAAAAATATGCCTGATGTGGCTCAAGTGGCGGAAGTTAAAAAAGTGAAAACCAAAGGCTTATTAGTTGGTGGTTCTGTATCAGTTGGCGAAATCGCCATTAAACGAGCTAAGATGCTAGTTAAAGCTGGAGCCGACGTGATAGTTATTGACGTAGCTCACGGACACTTTATTAAAGTAGCCGAAACTATA
>JACZVN010000043.1 GCA_022572625.1 Patescibacteria group bacterium
AATTTTTTTTCAAACCCTTCAGATACACCTTTAACCATATTAGAAATTAATCTCGCAAAAGTACCCCATGAAGATCGTTCTTGCTTAATTTTAGGATTTTCAACTGAAACCTTTAACTGATTATCTTCAATTTTAATTTTTAGAAAATCAGGTATTGTCTGTTTAAGTTCTCCTTTTGGCCCTTTGACCGTAACCAGATAATTATCTATTTTTATCTCCACTCCAGCCGGAATAACGACCGGTTGTTTACCAATTCTAGACATAGATTTATTAATTTATTACCATATTTCGCAAATTAATTCTCCTCCAGTTTTATTTCGACGAGCTTCTCGATCAGTCATTAATCCACGAGAAGTCGAAATAATAGACATACCAAATCCACCTAAAACAAAAGGTATTTTATCTCTTTTAACATAAATCCTCAGGCCAGGCTTGCTAATCCGTTTTAAATTTTTAATAAATGACTGATTATTATCTTTGTATTTTAAAATAAGTTTTATTTGTTTAAACTTTTCCTGTTCAGAATCTTTATCAGCTGTTCTGGGGACTATTACTTCTGATTTTTTAATCCATTTTTCTTTTTCTAAAAGTTTAGCAATCTCAATTTTAATTTTAGAATGCGGTAAAACTATCTCCGGCTTCTTAACCGCGATAGCATTACGTATTCTTGTTAACATGTCAGCAATTGGATCGGTCATAATTTAAATTTAGTTAAAATAAATTAAAATTATAGTTGAATAAATAAAGAAATTAAATTTACCAACTACTTTTTCTTACACCTGGGACAGCCCCTTTACTAACTACTTCTCTAAAACAAATCCGGCAGAGATCAAATTCTCTCATATACCCATGCTTTCGACCACAACGCCAACAGCGCCGAACAAGACGGGTAGAATATTTTGGTTTTTTTTGTGATTTAACTATTTGTGCTTTAGTGGCCATTGATTTTATAATTTCTTTAAACTTTACTCATTTTTTTTATTTAAAGTTCCCTAAATGGGAAACCGAATAATTTAAAAAGTTGTAAACCTTTTTCTTGATTTTTAGCATTAGTCGTGATAACCACTTCTAAACCGTGGATTTTTTCTATTTTTTCTGGATCTATTTCAGGAAAAACTACTTGTTCTTTAATACCGATAGATAAATTACCTTCTAGATCTACACTTTTTAAGGGAATACCCCTAAAATCTCTAGTTCTTGGTAAAGTAATATTAATTAATTTTCCTAAAAAATCATACATTTTATTTCCTCGAAGAACCGTACTTAAGCCGACAATATGAGTATCTCTAATTTTAAAACCAGCAATTGACTTTTTGGCAAAATTTTTAACTGGCTGTTGGCCGGTAATTTCTAATATAGTTTCATTTACTGTTTCTATAAACTTAGCATCTTTTTCGGCTCGAGCTCGATTAAGGCCAATATTGATCGTAATTTTTTTTATCTTTGGGACGGCATGATTATTTTTATAACCAAAAATAGTTTTCATTTCTGGAATAATCTTTTTTAAATATTTTTGTTTTAAATCTATCATAAAACTATTTTAGTTAAACACATCTTTACATTTTCGGCAAAATCTTTTTTTTTGGCCGTTAGCTAATATTTTATAACCGATTCTTATAGGCTGATGGCAACGAGAACAAATCAGCATTACCCTTGAAACTTTTAAAGGCATGGCCATTTTAATTCTTTGGCCTTTTTCTTTATCTCTTTTAGGTCGAACATGTTTGGTAATTAAATTTAAACCTTCAACCACCACCTTATCTTCTTTAGGCATGGCCCTTAAGATTTTTCCTTTTTTACCGCGATCTTTACCGGATAAAATTTTTACCGTATCATTTTTTCTAATTCTCATCATAATATTTTAATTGATCATTGATGATTATAAGACTTCTGGAGCCAGGGAAATTATTTTAGAATATCCTTTTTCACGCAATTCTCTAGCAACGGCCCCAAAAATTCGAGTGCCCTTTGGCTCTTTTTTTGCCCGATCAATAATAACCGCGGCATTATCATCAAATCTAATATAAGTACCGTCTGATCGGCGAACTTCTTTTCTAGTTCGAACAATAACGGCATGAACAATTTCTCCTTTTTTAACCGTCGTATGGGGAACCGCTTTCTTAATCGTGGCAGTAATAATATCACCGACCCGGGCATAACGTTTTTTATAGCCGCCCAGGACTTTAATACACATTATTATTTTTGCCCCGGTATTATCAATAACTTTTATTCTTGATTGAGTCTGAATCATAACCTTATTTTTTTATTATTTCTACCAATCTCCATCGCTTATCTTTTGATAGAGGCCGGCATTCTTCAAAAATAACCCGATCATTAATTTTAGCTTTATTCTTTTCATCATGAACCTTAAATTTTTTGTAAACTCGATATCTTTTTTTATATAAAGGGTGTATTTTAATTCTAGTTACCTTAACGACGATGGTTTTTTCCATTTTATCACTTTCCACCACTCCTTGAAATCTTCTTTTATTCATATTTTTCCTTTAAAATAGTTAAAATTTGCGCAATTGATTTTTTTGTTTTTCTTATTTCTCGAACATTTTTTGATTGTTTTAACTGAACATCAAAACGTAAAACCCGCAATTGATCACGATTTTCAGATAATAACATTTCTAATTCTGGTTTACTTTTTTTGCTAATTTCAGATATTTTCATGAAATTAATGTTTAATCACAAATTTAGTTTTTACTGGCAATTTATGTGAAGTTAGTAAAAAAGCTTTTTTAGCTATTTCTTCATCTAAACCGGCAAGTTCAAAAAGAATCGTCCCGGCCTTAACTGGCACCACATAATGATCAACCGTACCTTTACCTTTACCCATCGGCACTTCTGAACCTTTAGTGGTGATAGGCTTATCTGGAAAAATTCTAATCCACATTTTACCCTCTTTTCTTAAAAAACGAGTTAAAACTCGACGGGCCGCTTCAATTTGGCGGGCAGTAATCCAGTGGGGCTCTAAAGATTTTAATCCAAAATCGCCAAAACTAACCAGGGCTCCTTTAGTCGCATGTCTTTTCCCGCGGCGACGGCCTTTTTGCCACTTTCTATATTTTACTTTTTTAGGCATTAACATAAATAAATTTTATTCCTTGGTTTTAAGTAATTTTTGATCTTTTTTTGATTTATCAGCAAATTTTTCCCCTTTATAAATCCAAACTTTAACGCCGATACATCCATAGGTTGTTGCGGCTACGCCCCGGGCATAATCAATATCAGCCCGTAAAGTATGTAAAGGAAGTTTACCCCAAAATAATTTCTCAGATCTGGCTATTTCCGCTCCACCTAGGCGACCCTTAATAATAATTTTGGCTCCCAAGGCGCGAGTAGTTTTTAATTGCCTGATCACCTTTTTTATTACCCGGCGATGAGGAAACCTTTTTTCTAAATCACTAATCGCTCCCTCGAGCACGATGGCCGCCGAAAGCATGGGTGATTTCTCTTCAATAACATTTATTTCTAAAACTGAGCTGCTGGTTAAAAATTTACTTTTAACTTCATCCTTAACTTTTTCAATATCAAGCCCACCGCGACCAATAATTAGTCCTGGTTTAGCGGTTTGAATAATAACCCTTATAGTGTTAGCCAACCTTTCAATATTAATATTAGAAATACCGCAATTTTTAAATTTTTTAGCCAAAAATCTCCTAATCTGCAAATCCTCTTTAAGAAATTGCCTAAATTTAGGTCCTTCGGCAAACCATTTTGATTCCCAATCTCTAATCAATGGAATGCGAAAAATTTTTGGATTTATTTTTCTTCCCATATAATATATTTAAATACTTTTTCTTCTAAAAACCTTTTTTAAGGTCCCGACAAATCCTTTATTCTTTCTTGGATCCTAGCTAAAGTCATCGTTTCCCAATGTCGATCCCGGCTAGTAAGTCATGCCGAGATAGGCTTTGGGGTTTGCGCTGGGTTTGCGGAGGCGGGTTTTTCGTGGGGCTTGGAGTGGGCTGGTTTTGCCTGGGCGTGGGAAGAATGATTTGAGGAGTGAGATGATTTTTTCTGGATTCAAAGGGCCAGGGGCGCTGGCGTGGGCCGGGCTGGGGCTGGTGTTGCTGGCGGGATGTTCGCTGGCGCGGCAGCCGAAGTTTGATCCGGAGCGGGATACGGATTTGTTTGCCGATGCGCCGTTGAGCGCGGGCGCCGAGGTGGCGTTGTTGCGCGAGGCGGCGCCGAGCCGGGCCGCGGCGCCGATGTCGCTGACCGCGCCGCCGTATCGGTTGGCGCCGGGCGATGTGGTGGAGGTGGAGATCCAGGGGATCGGTCTGCTGCGCAACCCTGTGGTGGCTAGCAGCGACGTGACGCCGTAAGCCCCGGTATCTTATCTAGCTGCTCACACCTTGGACCACAGCTCCGTCCGGCGCCAGCAATGGTCACACAGGGATACGGGCCCCTGGGCCGGTCGACCATTGCGCGTCGCTGTGCGGGAACGGCGCTGCAGGTGGTCGCTGCAGAACACTCCGTCGCAATTGGAACACTGGCCCCAGCGCTCATGGTCGCAGCCGCTCAGGCCGCACGAACTCTCGTCGTTTCTCTGGCTGACCAGGCTCATATAGGCCCTGTGGGCCTTGAGATCGGCCACCTTCCTCTGGCAACGCCGCCGGTGGCACACGTTCTGCCTCTCCTCTAGCTCATCGCCGTGCTGGCGACGCTATGGGCCGGCGACATCCTGTCGTGGACCTGGACCGTTGCCGGGTTGATTCTCGGCGGGACGATCGCCTCAACCGATAGTTCATCGCTTAGGATCACCAGCACATCGACGCTTGATGGCGTGATATTGGATGCCGATGCGGTGATTGAGGGCACCTCTGGCGTCCGCACGCTGAACATCCTCAATGGTCTGACACTCAACGGCACGCTGACGGTGAACACGGCGGGCCAGGTCGTCCTCATCTCCGGGGCGACGACGCTTGCCGGGGCCAGCGCGGTTGTGCTGACCGGCAACAACACCAACAACGACATCACCTTCGGCACCATCGACGGGGCCCAGACGCTGTCCCTGACGGCGGCGGG
>JACZVN010000044.1 GCA_022572625.1 Patescibacteria group bacterium
GAGAAGACCCTATATCTATTGATACTATTAGAGGGTGGTGTGCATGGGTGCTTCAAAAGTTCACTGTCTCCGCGTCAGAAGACATCCTTCACTCGACGTAGTGCCGTCCAATAAAAAGACCCTTTCGTTGACTCATTTGGTTCCTCAAGATTTATTGCCTTCCCTACCCCCTTACTTTCCCACTATCTCACCAAATGCCAGATTCGACCGAGAAAATGGTAACACTCAACCCGAAAATCTCTGGTTCAGCCACGATTATTGTGGGTACCGGTTTAATCGGCAAAAAGAGGAAGCGTTGAAAAACGGGCTTTTCAGCACGGACCAAGGTTGGCAAATAAAAATAAAAATATGGATATTGTTCAATCTTATGAAGAAGAATTTGAGAAAGCAATTAATTTTTTAAAAAAAGATATTCAGACTATTAGGACTAACCGGGCCAGCATTGATTTAGTGGCTAATATTTCAGTTAACGTCTATGAAACAAAAAGACCCCTTGAAGAACTAGCTTCTTTGAGTATACCAGAGCCAAGAACCATTGTTATTCAGCCCTGGGATAAAAATATTATTAAAGAAATTGGCCAAGCCTTAAGTTTAATTGATCTGGGGACATCGCCTCAGGTTAGTGATGACGGTATTATTCGTTTAAATTTACCCCCTTTAAATGAAGAGACTAGAAAGGATTTAGTAAAGATATTGCAGACAAAATTAGAAAATACTAGAAAAGCTTTCCGTTCCATTCGTACTGGTGTCCGGGACGAAATTATTAAAGCGGAAAATGCTAAGGATATTAGCGAAGATGATAAGTATCGTTTATTTGATAGTTTAGATGAATTAACTAATAAAAATCAGGAAAAAATTGTTTTGATTAATAAAGAAAAAGAAAAAGAAATAATGGGAGTGGCGTAAATATTTTGAAATATGTTCATTTTTTTAGCTATTATTGGTTTAAGTGTTTTAGTTTTTTTCCATGAATTTGGCCATTTCATAGTCGCCAAAATTTTAGGTATTAGGGTGGAAGAATTTGGCATTGGCTACCCACCTAGAATGTTCGGAATTATAAGACTAAGTAAATATAAGTTCAAATTTTTCTGGGGCAAAAATCAACCGCCAGGAACAGAGAAAAAAACTATTTATTCTTTTAATTGGGTCCCTTTTGGCGGTTTTAATAAACTTAAGGGTGAATTAGACGGCGATCAGGCCAAAGATAGTTTTTTTACTCAAGCTTGGTGGAAAAAAATTCTCGTTGCGGTTGGGGGAACGGCAATGAATATTATTTTGGCAATGTTTATTTTTTCCGTTTTATATTTTACCGGTATTCCTCAGGATATTGGTTCAATAGAAAAGGGCGGAAAAGTTCTGCGTTCAGTCGGTATTCAGATTGGCATGGTGGCGCCGGATTCTCCAGCTGATCAGTCCGAAATCAAAATAGGCGATGTTATTATCCATATTGACGGGCAGAGTTTTGACCAAATAGAAGAAATTCAAGAATATATTAAAACCAAAATCAATCAATCAATAACCATTGAAATAAAAAGGGGCGAGGAGGTTATTTTTCAAACCGTAGAAGTGCAGCCCTATGATCAAGTTTTTGCTGCTTATCCGGAAGACAATAAAGAGGCTGATGAATTCTTAACCGTTCAGGAAAAAGAAGATCAGTTAAAGCATGGAGTTATTGGGGTGGCCCTATCTCAAGCCGCCATTGTTAGTTATCCGTTTGGCCAGGCTATAGCAATCGGGATTAAATCTACATTCATATTATTAGGTAATTTATTCTACGGGATCTGGTTGATTATTAAAACTTTGATTACTAAGCAGGAAATGGTCGGTGGTCTTTTGGGACCAGTCGGCATTGCAACGATGACGGCGGCAATAGCTAAGGTGGGTTATATTTATTATTTACAGTTTCTGGCTTTTCTTTCAGTGGCCATTGGCGCGTTTCAAATTATTCCATTTCCCGCTCTAGACGGTTCACGAGTAGTATTTGCTATTATTGAAGGGATTAAAGGTAAGCCCATTAGTCATAAAATAGAAAATATTATCATTGGCTTGGGGTTTTATTTATTGGTTACACTTTTACTTTTTATCACTATAAAAGAAATAATTCATTTGTTTTAATTTTGTTTTAATTTTGAACTAGTTTATATGACGCAGAAGAAGAGTTTTGGAAAAAGAGGATTAACTAAAAAATCAGAGAATATATCTCAATGGTATAATGATCTTATTTTAAGATCTAAATTAGCTGATTATTCTGAAGTAAAAGGAAGTATGATTATTAGACCTGACGGTTATGCTTTGTGGGAAAAAGTTCAGAGTATACTTGATCAGTGGTTTAAAGAAGACGGCGTTAAAAATTGTTATTTTCCCTTACTTATTCCATACTATCTTTTTAAAAAAGAGAAAGATCATTTAAAAGGTTTTTCACCTGAATTAGCGGTAGTGACCCATGCCGGTGGCGAAAAATTAGCCGAGCCCTATGTTCTCCGGCCTACTTCGGAAACTATTATGTACAAAACTTTTGCCAATTGGATTCATAGCCACCGAGATTTACCTTTAAAGATAAATCAATGGTGTAATGTTGTAAGATGGGAAAAAAGAACTTATCCATTTTTAAGAACAACAGAATTTTTATGGCAGGAAGGACACACGGTCCATCAAACAGAAGAGGAAGCAGTGGAGATGACCTTAAAAGCTTTAGATTGGTATCAGAAGTTTTATGAAGAATATTTTGCCATTTCTGTTTACGCTGGCATTAAAAGTGATCAGGAAAAATTCGCTGGAGCTAAAACCACTTATTCTATTGAATTGGTTATTCCCAATGGCAAAGCATTGCAGGCGGCAACCTCGCATAATTTAAGCGATAATTTTGCCAAGGTGTTTAATATTACTTTTTTGGATAATCAAGAAAAAAAGCGTCATCCTTTTCAAACTTCCTGGGGTCTTTCTACCAGGTCAATCGGTGGGTTAGTTTTAGTTCATGGAGATGATTCAGGATTAATTATCCCTCCTAAAATAGCTGATCCGCAAATAGTAATCATTGCTTTATCTGATAAGCAGGAAAAGCAAGTAAAAATTATTCAAGCTTATGCCGCCAAAATCCATCAAAATTTAGAAGAACAGGGGTTTAAAGTAATTTTAGATTTGGATTTTAGACATTCACTTGGTTACCGCATTAATGAGTGGGAATTAAAATGTGTGCCCTTACGATTAGAAATCGGCCAAAATGAAATCAAAGACAAAAAAATAAAATTTGTAAGAAGAGATGATTTTACTAAAGGTTTTATCGCTGAAAATAAACTGGCGTCAGAGGTTGGAAAAATTTTAGATAATATTCAAAAAGATATTTTTATTAAATCAGAGAAAATTAAAAATGATTTAACCATTGAAGTAGAAGACTATCAGGAGTTTAAAAAGATAGTTAAAGATAGAAAAGTATTTATCAGAGCTGGTTGGTGTGAGAATGAAAAGTGTGAGAATAAGATTAAAGAAGAAACTAAGTTAACTACTCGAGTTTTAGAAATGCAAAGAATAAAAGAAAAACCTAAGGGGAAATGCATTATCTGTCATCAGCCGGCAAAACATAAATGGTTGTTTGCTCAAAGTTATTAAAAGTTATATATTTACATTAAAATAATTATTAGTTAAACTTTAACTATGCTTGATAAATTTTTTGGACTATTTTCAAAAGACATTGGACTTGATTTGGGTACAAGTAATATCCGAGTTTATCTTCGAGGTCGCGGTTTGGTAATGAGTGAATCATCAGTTATTGCCATTAATACTAGAACCGATCAAATTATTGCCATCGGCAATAGTGCTTTAAAAATGATGGGTAAAGTTCCATCCCATATTTTAGTAATTAGCCCATTAGATCATGGCATTATTTCAGATTTTGAAGTAACAGAAAAAATGCTTAAGTCGGTTTTTGAGAAAGTGCATCGCGATACTTTTACTTTTATTCCTCGACCAAAGGTAATTGCCTCAGTTCCAATAGATGTTACTGAAGTAGAGCAAAAATCCTTAGAAGATGTGGTTTTGCAAGCGGGCGCCCGCGAAGTTTTTTTAGTTGAAAGGCCAATGGCGGCTGCTATTGGCGCCCGGATGCCAATTCAAGAGTCAATCGGCAATCTAATTGTTGAACTGGGGGGCGGACTTTCTGAAGTAGCGGTAATTTCTTTAAATGGCATTGTATCTTGGAAATCATTAAAAATTGGAGGTGAATCCCTTAATAAAAATATTATTAGTTACGTTAGAGAAAAATTTGGAATTCTTTTAGGAGATCATACGGTTGAAGAATTAAAGTTGAAAATAGGTTCCGCTTATGCTGATAAACCACAAGATATGAAAATTAAAGGCCGGGATTTAGTCAGTGGTTTACCTAAAGAGGTAACCATCAATGATCAACAGGTTAGGGAAGCGATGATGCCTCTTTTAAAGACCATTGTTGAAGCGATTCATGACACGATTGAAGCCACTCCACCTGAATTAGTGGCTGATATTTATGAAAGAGGCTTAATACTTTCTGGTGGTGGGGCTCAAATCCGTGGACTAGATAAGTTAATTCAAAAAAGAATTAATATTCCATTTATCAAATTCGAAAGGATCAACAAATTCATCTTTCATCAAAAAATACAAAACTAATATATAAACAACAATTATTACAACAATTGTTGTAAAAGAACCTGATGATTTCTTTTGGAAATTTACTGACATTTTAACTTTAAATTAAAATTTTTAAAAATATATAAAAATTTTAATTTGTCTATTAAGCAATATATCTTCTTTTCTGATTTTTTGATTTTCAAATACCATGTAGTTTGTGTATAATTTTTAGAAACATCCATTGTGTGAATTTTTCTATTGATATTTATTCGCAGTATTTTTATAAGTAGAAAAAGTTGTCAAGATAACAAATGGGAGTTTTTAAAAAATATTTTTTCTTCTTCTTATTGTAATTCGCGATTTTGCGAATTTTAAGACACTTTTTGGTGCACATTAAAATTACATTAAAA
>JACZVN010000045.1 GCA_022572625.1 Patescibacteria group bacterium
GTTGATGCGTTTTCATAAATTTTTTAGTGGTGGGCGTAGAAGGAATTGAACCTTCAACCTCTTGCGTGTCGAGCAAGCGCTCTACCATTGAGCTATACGCCCATTTAACTATAAAGATATCAAAAAATAGAAAAGATACAAGCCCTTATAAAAAGTCCTCTGAGATTTACCCGAGGACTTTATATTTTATTTAAAATATTTTTTACGTATTCAGCCGCCGCCAAGGCTCCTGATAAACCAGGCGATTCATAACCAATAATATTTAAAAAGAAAGGATTTTGATGATCAAGAGAAAAAATAAAGTCAGATTCATGATGAATATCATCCTTTAGTGTTAATTTTGGCCTAATTCCAGAATAGGCCCATTTAAGCTCAGCATTTTTTAAAGCCGGACAAAAACGAACTGCCGCTTTTTTAAATACTTCAGCCGGAGTTTTATCCTGTGTATAATACTCTTTATTGGGCACTAGCCGCGCATTTGGTCCCAGTAATAATCTACCGTCAGTTGTTTTTAAAAAATGAATACCTTTACCTGGATCACCTTCAATTGGCACTGGATAAACTAGACGATTGACTAATTTGGCTTCAGGTCCAAGAACTTCATAATATTCACCGCGATAAGGATAAATCTTATATTGATCAAAACCGGCCATTTTAGCGATTTCATCTGCGTAAAGTCCAGCGGCATTAATTACCACATCAGTCTCAATAGTTGATTTGTTGGTTTCTACATAATATTTACCAGCCATATTTCTAAAACCAATAACTTGAGTATCTAAAAACATCTGAACACCTAAATCTTTTCCGCTTTTGAAAAGAGATTGGACGAATTTTTCTTGATCAATCACGGCGACATCAGGAATAAAAATTGCTCCCGCTCCTCGCACCTCTGGTTCAATTCGAGGTATTTCCCAGGGCATTAAAATTTTCATTTCAATATTTTGCTCCCGGCCATGATTATAAATATTCCAAAAATTCCTAATTTTCTTGGTTAAATAAATAAGGTCGCGATAAGCAGCTACAATTAACATACCACATTCATAAATCGGCACTCCATTTCTTTGACAATAATCTTTAGCCATTAAATTACCTGATCTAGCAAATTTTGCCTTTAAGGTATCAGGTTTTGAATGAATACCTGAATGAAGCACGCCGCTATTAAATTTACTTGTTTCTTGTCCAGGGGCAGTATGTTTCTCAATTAAAATAACCTCAACGGAATTTTTAAATGATTTCTTTATAGTGTAGGCGATAGCTGTACCGAGTACACCGGCACCAATAACTACTACCCTTAATGATTTTTTAAACATTTTATCTCCATTATTAATATAAAGAACTACCTTACTTAACTTAAATAATAAAATATTTTCTAAAAAAAACAACCCCTTATTTTATAATAAAAGGTAGAAAATAGTGGTGGGCGCGGAAGGAATCGAACCTTCAACCTTTTCCTTATCAGAGAAACGCTCTACCATTGAGCTACGCGCCCTTAAAAAAATTATAACATCTTAATTCTTATTTTCAATAACTTTAATATCCTTTTCGATGCCTTTGTTGTATTTTCTTTTTTGTTTTTAAAAAAGATTCTTCTAAATCAATTCCATAACGATTAGCTAGGGTCATTAGGCATATTAAAATATCTCCCATTTCTTTAGCTAAATCAATTTTTAATTTTTTTCGCTCTTTTTTACCAGATTGTTTTCTGATCATTTCGGCCATTTCTCCTATTTCTTCCATTAAAAACAATAATTCTAAATGTTTATTAACTGGTTTAGAATTTTTTTTCCAATCATCATTAACCCATTTCTGAGCTTCTTTAAAATCCATAAAACTAATATAACAAAACTACCAGCTTAGTCAACTGGTAGTTTATTAGTAAAATGAAAAGTTTATTAAAGACAGAGATAGGGAAAACCTTCCCTTTAAACCTTAATAGGCTTAAAGGGTCGACCATACCAAATATAGAATAAATATTGGTATTAATCCTCTAAATGAGGTGATCCATCCACAGCTTCCGCTACGGATGCCTTGTTACGACTTCGCCCCTGTTACCAATCCTACCTTATTCCCACGAACGTGAACTTTCGGGTATTACCGGCTTCCTTGGCGTGACGGGCAGTGAGTACAAAGTCCGAGAACGTATTCACCGTACCATGCTGATATACGGTTACTAGCGATTCCAGCTTCATGAGGGCGAGTTGCAGCCCCCAATCCGAACTGAGACCGGTTTTGATGAGATTAGCTACACCTTACGGCTTCGCGACTCTTTGTACCGGCCATTGTACCACGTGTGTTGCCCAGGGCATAAGGGCCATGCTGATTTGACGTCGTCCCCACCTTCCTCCAGTTCATCACTGGCAGTCTTCTTAGAGTGCCCGGCTTAACCCGCTGGCAACTGAGAATAAGGGTTGCGCTCGTTAATCCACTTAAGGAAACACTTCACAGCACGAGCTGACGACAACCATGCAGCACCTGTTCTAGGTTCCCCGAGGGGTCAGCCGACCTTTCGGCCAGCCTACATCCTAGTATGTCAAGCCCTGGTAAGGTTTTTCGCTTAGCGTCGAATTAAACCACATGGTCCACCGCTTGTGCGGACTCCCGTCTATTCCTTTGAGTTTTAGCCTTGCGGCCGTACTTCCCAGGCGGGATGCTTAATGCATTAGCTTTTTTATGCGATACTGGAAGGGTCGACACTTCCAATACCCAGCATCCATCGTTTACGGCGTGGACTACAAGGGTATCTAATCCTTTTTGCTCCCCACGCTTTCGTGTCTCAGTGTCAGGACTGTTCTAGCAAGCTGCCTTCGCATTTGGTGTTCCTGCCGATATTAACGGATTCTACCCCTACACCGGCAATTCCACTTGCCTCTCCCAGCCTCTAGTTTGACAGTTTTTTTGGCACTCCCAATGTTAAGCAAAGGGCTTTAACCAAAAACTTATCAAACCACCTACACACTCTTTATGCCCAATAAATCCGGATAACGCTTGCCGCCTTCGTCTTACCGCAGCTGCTGGCACGAAGTTAGCTGCGACTTATTCATAGGGTACCGTCAACCGAAGCTTCTTCCCCTATAAAAGCAGTTTACACTCCGAAGAGCTTCATCCTGCACGCGGCGTCGCTCCTTCAGCCTTTCGGCCATTGAGGAATATCCTTGACTGCAGCCCCCCGTAGGAGATTGGGCAGTGTTTCAGTCCCAATGAGGCGGATCATGCTCTCACACCCGCTACCCGTTATTGGCTTGGTAGGCCATTACCCTACCAACTACCTGATGGGCCATAAGCTCCTCGGAAAGTGGCCTTGCGACCTTTAATCAACCGTCCCTGCGGACGAAAGATCATATGCGGTATTAGTCCCGATTTCTCGGGGTTATTCCCCTCTTTCCGGCAGATTACTAATGTGTTACTCACCCGTCTGCCACTCCCTAACCGAAGTTAGGGCGTTCGACTTGCATGCCTTAGACACGCCGCCAGCGTTCATCCTGAGCCAGGATCAAACTCTCTTAAAAAAAAGAAAATAATGAATATATCCTGGTTCACCCGACTCTGTCTTTAATAAACCTTTCATAAATAAATTGTTAACGAACATTATTATTAAATTTGTTGAATTATTTTTTTAAACGCCACTTCTTTATGGCTTGATGATTACCGGATAATAATATTTTTGGCACTTTAAGTTTTTTGATTCTACTATATTTATCTTTAAACGTCAATACTTCTGGTCGTGTATATTGTGGATATTCTATATTTGTTAATTGAGAGAATGACTCTTCTTTTAAAGAATCAGGTTTAATCACTTTAGGAATTAATCTGGTAACCGCATCCGTAATAATCATCGCCGGAATCTCTCCGCCAGTTAAAATATAAGGACCAATTGAAATTTCTTCATTAACAAACTTTGACACTCGTTCATCAACTCCTTCATATCTCCCACAAACTAAAATTATTCTTTTCATTTTAGCTAATCGCTTAGCCATTTTTTGATCAAATTGCTTACCCCTAGGGGTTAAAAGAATTATTTTCTGTTTTTTATCTTTAGCTTTACTTAAACTGCGCAAAGCTTTATAGATTGGTTCAATTTTTAAAATCATTCCTGGACCGCCGCCATAGGGACGATCGTCTACTGTTTTGCGCTTATCAATAGTCCAATTACGTAAATCATGAATATTAATTTTAACTAATCCAAATTTCTGAGCTCGAGCGATAATTGAAGTCTGAAAATAAGAATCAAAAATATTGGGAAATATAGTGATAATATCAAAATAAACCATATTTAATTCACTAAATTACAAAAATCGCTACCTAAACAGGTAACGACTTTTGTTAACCTTTTTAGGTTGATTTATAATTTTAATTCCTCGTCAGCACTTGCTCTAGGTTCTCTAGGTTTTCTAGTTGATCCTTCTGGCTCTTCAATTTTAAGATTAACACGGGCATTGTTGTGTAAACCAACTATCCGTAAAAGACTTCTGATGGATCGAGCGGTGGCACCTTGACGGCCAATAACCTGACCCATGTCTTCTGGATTAAGCTTAAGTGAAAGAAGAACGCCCATCTCATCTACATTCCGTGTAACCACAACATCTTCTGGATGGGCAACAAGCGCTTTAATTAAAAATTCTAGGAATTCTTGATCTGATTGTTTTGCTGCCATAATCTTTAATCATTTTGCTAACCACACTACCTTAAATAAAAGTAAATGTGTTAACTTACATACTTCCAATATATTTCCAGTCTTTCGACCTTTTCATTAACTGACTGGGATTTCAATTATTCCTTTAAATGATAGCAAAGAACGAACTTTTTGTCAACCCTAATCTTCATCAGGTTTATGATTTTCTTTTTCTTTAGATGAATCTTCTTTTTTATCTTTTTTATCCTTTTCTTCAGTT
>JACZVN010000046.1 GCA_022572625.1 Patescibacteria group bacterium
AAAATGAAGTGATTAGGGGTTTTTTCCAATATCAATTCCAGGAGCTGGAAACGGTGGGCCGGAGTTCAGCTGATCTTTTTGGCATGACCCTCTGGCATTCTGACAGTGGCTATGATATGAATATTGGGCAGACTTTAGCCGACGCCATACCTTTTTTTGATTATATTTCACCCATGCTGTATCCTTCTCATTTTGGCAGTGATGTGTTTAAAGAGTTTGATAATCCGGCTGAACATCCCTATGAAGTTATTTTTCAAAGTTTTGAAAAAATTAAACCAATGATGGCTTCACTGGAAGAATTGGGAATTGAACTTCCCAAGATTCGTCCTTGGCTTCAGGCTTTTAATTTAGGGGCGAAATATAAAAATACGAGAATGATCAATCTGCAAAAACAAGCGGTAAAAGATGGCGGTGGATATGGTTGGCTTTTATGGAACGCCCGAAATGATTACTACGACCTTGAAGAGGCTTTGAAAAAATAAATTAAGTCCCATTGGAAAGCTTGTTCCAGTAAGGTTTCCAGCGGGTAGTAATAAAATAATCTAACATATTATAATTTTTTAACAGTATGAGTCAACGAGTAGAAAAAATAAATGAATTAATTAAACGAGAAATTGGCCAGATTATTAGGCGGGAAATTGAAATACCCGAAAATTCACTGGTTACTGTTTCTCGAGTTAGAACTTCATCGGATTTAAAAGAGGCTAAGATTTGGATTAGTATTTTTCCCGTAAAGCACGCCCAATCATTATTAAAAGAGTTTTTAAAAAGAGCCGGTTATTTTCAAAGACTACTAAACCGGCGTTTATCCATGCGCTATATACCTAAAATTAGTTTTATCCTGGATAATTTTGAAGAAAAAATTGGTCAATTTGAAGATATTTTAGATGAAACTGATCAAAGTTGACAGATTTTAGTAATTTGTCATAATTAGTTTATCTGAAGTTTAGTTCATTAACAAAAAGGAGATAATCATGAAAAAAGGTACTTTTATTTTCTTAATACTTACTTTTTCTTTGATCAGTTTTTCAATTTTTGGTTGTGAATATAATTCTATTTATATTTTTGAACCCGAAGAAGAGACCGTGGCCCCGGAAGTGATACTGAACAGTAAATACATTATTAGCGTCAATGACGATGAAAGTCTAGTAATTGTCCAAGAAATTTTAAAAAAGTATTATAATGAACCGGTTTATGTATTAGAAAATATTCCGAGTATAATTGTTGATCAACTTAGTAAAGATGCTCGAGACGAATTAAATGCTTTAAGTTTTTCGGTTTACATAGAAGCAAATGAAACGGTATTTTCCATTCCGGTGATTGATAGTTTATTTGAAGAAACAAGTGTTGATTCTGAATATTACCCAATAAATATATTAAGGGTCGGCGCAGATAAGGCTCACGCCGTTGGCGCTGATGGCAATGGCACGATTATTTTAATCATTGATAGTGGTTTTGAACCTCTTCATCAAGATTTAAAGGATCGGAGTCAAGGCGGACATTATGATATATTAGAGGGAGATGAGATTCCTAATCCATCGCACATACATGGGAGCCACGTGGCTGGTATTGCGCTTGGATCCATTAACGGTGTTGGGATTATTGGCGTGGCCCCGGAATCCAGACTTATTAGTATTAAATGTTTTAACTCAAGCGGCGGCGCAACAGTGGCGGCAGTGGTTTGGGCCCTTGATGTGGCGGCGAGTAAAAAAGATATTGATGTTATTTCCATGTCCTGGGGAGCCAGTAAAAATTTTTATGCGATTCAATTGTTGATCGGTAAGTTATATGATCAAAGAGTTATTCTCGTGGCGGCGTCCGGCAATGGCAGTAACAGGGGAATAATTTATCCAGCCAAGTATGCTGAAGTGATCGCGGTTGGTTCAGTGATTTTCCAAAATGATAATCCTGATCAGGAAAAAAGGGCTGATTATTCTAGCTATGGTCCGGAATTAGAGTTGATGGCTCCAGGAACTGGCGTTGTTTCCAGCACTAGATTCCGTGATGAATATGGGATGCTGACTGGTACTTCAATGTCAGTGCCAAATGTGGCTGGTGTATTTGCCGTTGTTAAACAATACGCTCGGGATAATGGTCTACCCACTAGTCAGGAATATTTGCGAGATTTGGTCAGACGAAATGCCGATGATATTGGTGTTTTGGGATGGGATGAAGAAACTGGATACGGCGTAGTTAATGTTTTTAACGTTGTTTTAGAAATAAATAGTTTAGTTGGAAATTAAATATAAAAAGAGAGGATTAAAATCCTCTCTTTATATTTTAAGACTTGACAAATCAGTAATTTTTTGCTATGATACGGATAAGTTGTAAATTATCATTATTTTTTTAAAAATAATTTAAAATAAAAAGGAGGTAATTATTGAAGATCTTTAAAAATATAAATGCTTGGTTATGGCCGACGAAAAGCCGGCTAAAGTCAGAGAACTTAAAAGTGGTGGTTGATACTTCGGCTCTTTTAAATAAAGAGTGTTTTAAAAAACTATTATCTGTTAAACATGTTTTTATTCCTATTGCGGTTTGGGAGCAGCTTGGATGGATTGCCACCTGGGGGCCAGTGCACGCCAAAGATGAGCTAGAGAAAATAGTCATTAAAGAAGTGGCTCAAAATGTAAAGTCTAAAATTAAAAAGATTTTTAATAATCCCAAAAAAAAGTGGGATATAATTGGGTCCCATGGAACCGGTTTAGTGCCTAAATTTGCCAAGAGAACACTGGATGATTTAGAAAAGACGGCTAAATATAAATTAATAGCTCATTACAGGAATAGGGGTGAGATCCTAGATTTTAAAGAGACAACCTGGGAAGATATTTTAGGAATTATTGATTTACGGGTTTTAGCCACGGTTTACCATTTTAAAGATAAATCTCTTGGCGACAATGAAGAACTGATTCTATTGGTCAGAGATACCAGTATGTCGATCCTTGCCTATGAATTAGGTATCCAAGCAATACCAGATTTAGATAAAATTAAAAAAACTTAAGTAGACTATGGGGCAAAATTTATTTTGCCCCATATTTCTTTTTTTAAATATTCTATTATAATAATATACTATGAATGAGCAATTAATGGAAAAAATATTTTCTTTATCCAAGCGCCGCGGCTTTATTTTTCAGTCGTCAGAAATTTATGGCGGCCTGGCTTCATGCTATGATTATGGTCCTTTGGGAATAGAATTAAAGCATAATATTAAAAGGGCTTGGTGGAAAAAAATAATTCAAGAAAGAGAAGATGTTTTTGGTTTAGATTCATCTATCTTAATGCATCCTAAAGTTTGGGAAGCTTCTGGACATTTAAAAGGATTTAGTGATCCTCTGGTAGAATGTAAATCTTGTCATAAAAGATTTAAGGAAGATGATTTAACAGATAGAAAGCAGTGCCCAGAATGCAAAGGGTCATTAACTGAACCCAAAAATTTTAATTTAATGTTTAAAACTTTTATGGGTCCAGTCGAAGCCGATTCAACCGTGGTTTATTTAAGACCAGAAACGGCCCAAGGAATTTTTGTTAATTTTAATAATATTTTACAAGCTGGCCGGGCCAAAATTCCCTTTGGTATTGCTCAAATTGGTAAATCTTTCCGCAATGAAATTACTCCGGGAAATTTCATTTTCCGAACCAGGGAATTTGAACAAATGGAGTTGGAGTATTTTGTTGAGCCGTCCGAGGCTAAAAAATGGTATCAATACTGGGTAAAACAAAGATTAAAATGGTATTTAGATTTAGGAATAAAAAAAACTAGCCTTCGTTTACGTGAACATAAAAGTGATGAGCTGGCTCATTATGCTAAAGCATGTTCGGATATTGAATATAAATTTCCTTTTGGCTGGTCAGAGCTGGAGGGAATCGCTAACCGAGGCGATTTTGATTTAAAACAACATAGCCAATATTCAGGAGAAAAATTATTTTATCGTGATGATAAAACTGGTAAGACATTTGTCCCTTATGTTATTGAGCCATCGGCCGGAGTTGACCGATCGCTTTTAGCCTTTTTAGTTGATGCCTATGATGAAGTGGAAGGAGGGAGAAGCACCACCACTCAGTCTAATAAAGAAAAGGAAGTTGTTTTACGTCTTCATCCAGATTTAGCGCCAATCAAAGTAGCGGTTTTGCCTTTAAGTAGAAAAGAGCCGTTAATTAAAATGGCTCAAAATATTTATCAAGATTTGAAAAAATAATATGAAAGTTTCAATAATTATCCCGGTATACAATGCAGAAAAATATCTTAGTGAATGCATAGAGTCAGCATTGAATCAAACTTATCAAGAAATAGAAGTAATTGCAATAAACGATGGTTCTACAGATAATATTTTAAAACTATATTTTCAGAAAATTAAAAAGGATGATTAGAACAGGTGAAGCAAAAAACTCAAATTAAGTTAATTTATCATTTCTTTTAATTCCTTAACGCAGATGTTTAACTATCCAGAACATAATATTTGTGCATAACTTCTAGTTAGAACAAATGGAAGTGAATAGATATTTTGGAAAAATTAAATGAATTATTCAAAGTAGATTTAATGAAATGAATAATACATTTCCATAAAGAGGGCTGGATTTTAAATTATTTTGATAGAAGATATATGTAGTAATTAAAGTCATTCTAGTTGTCATTGAAATATTTGATTGTATTAGGTATACGACCAGACATTATTAATTATCAGCCAATTGTAAGTGAATTAAATAGAAGAAAATGTGATTATGTTATAGTACACACAGGACAGCATTATTCTTATTTCTTTGATGGACTGTTTTTTAAACAATTAAAATTCCCTAAACCAGATTATCATCTTAAAGTAGGTTCAGGTACACAAGCACAGCAATTAGGA
>JACZVN010000047.1 GCA_022572625.1 Patescibacteria group bacterium
AAAGGTTTTTTCCAAATATTTCATTTCCTTGGGACTAACGTTTGATATATCAACCCAGGTTAAGTTTTTGGTTTCTATTTTTTGAATACTTTTTAAAGCCATTTTTTTAATTTTAGATTTATAATCTACTTTTATAATAACATAATAATCTTTACCAAACAAGAAACATTGAAAAAGTGTAAAAATACCTGTACAATAATAAGATGATTGAACAGAAAATAACAAAAAATTTACCTTTAGCTCCTTTAACGACTTTTAAAATTGGCGGTCTAGCTAAATATTTTTTAAAAGTCAGCAATCAAACAGAATTAATTGAAACGATTAAGTGGGCTAAAAATAAAAAAATTTCTTATTTTATTTTAGGCGGTGGAAGTAATATTTTAATCTCGGATCAAGGATTTGATGGTTTAGTTATTAAGTTAGATTTTAATAAAATTAAAATTTTACCTTCTCAATCTCGGAACAGGGTAAGAGTATTAGTCGGCGCCGGCGCTTCTTTGCCCAAGTTAGTTGATTTCTCATTTACACATGATTTAACCGGCTTGGAATGGTTAAGCGGTATTCCAGGGACTGTTGGTGGGGCGGTGCGCGGCAATGCTGGAGTCCGGGAGCATTCAATTTCTAAGTCTATCCAATTAGTCAAAGTATTAAAAAAAGGAATAATTAAAAAATTAAAAACTAAAGAAATAAAGTTTGCCTATCGCCAAAGTATTTTTAAGCAAAATAAAGATATAATTTTAGATGTGATTTTAGTTCTAAAAAAGGGGATTAGCCAGCAAACAAGAAAAATGATTTTGAAAAATATAAAACATCGAATTTTAACCCAACCCAGTGAATGCAGTGCCGGTTGTATTTTTAAAAATGTAGGACTTGCTAAAATATCTCAAGCTGTTTTAATAAAGAATCCAAAGATTAATCAATTCAAATTAACAAGTAATGTTCCGGCCGGTTGGCTTATTGAACAATGTGGGCTTAAAGGGAAAAAAATAGGCGGAGCGAAAATTAGTGAAAAACATGCTAATTTTATTGTTAATATTAATTCGGCTCAAGCCAGGGACGTGTTAAATTTAATAAAAATTATTAAATCAAAAGTCAGGGCGAAATTTAAGCTTGATTTAGAAGAAGAGGTACAGCATGTCGGATTCTGAAATACAATATCATTTTATTTCATTTAAGTTATATATGGCTGGTTTAATTATTTTATTCCTAATTTCCTTACTTTCCTGGCTACCAAAAGCACAAATAGATTTAATTGTTTCCTCAGAACCTTTGATTATGAATTTTGAAGTAAAATTAGATACCCAGGTGCAGACAACCCTTTTTACCCTAGATACATTACCAGCTAAAATAGTTAATCCCGACCAATTTACCGATGACCAAAAATATAGGTTAATTGATGGTTTAGTTGATGATCAAAATAAAAAAATAATTATTTTTCAAGAAAGTGATTTACAAGAGTTGATCGATTACAAAACAAAGGATGTATTAATCAAGGCTGGTGAAAAGAAAGAGGTTTTTAAATTTCATCCAGAAAAATGGGAAATAGAAGTTTTGAATCGTGATATCCCCATGGGGCGGGCTACGATTATTTTAACTTTACAAGAAGAAGTTATTGGAGTTTATGATTTTGACAGTTTAAAACAAGAGATTAGATTAATGAATGTATCTTTAGCTAAAAATACATTAAAGAAAATTTTTACGGTTAAAAATGTCAAAATTAAAATTTGGCCTCAGTTATATGGGCGAATACCCATTTTTGACAAGCGAATTCATTTTTCAGTTTATCCAATCGGTATTTAATTAATTAGGGTTGACATATTAAATATAAAAGGTTAAAATATTAGCTACATAAATTATTTTAGGCTATGTCTGAAACACGAAATATATCAAAAGATTTTATTAAAACAGAAGGGGTAGTAGAAGAATCATTGCCTGCTACCACTTTCAAAATAAAATTAGATAACGGCAAAACTATTTTAGGTCATTTATCTGGAAAAATGCGGATGTATCGGATTAAAATTTTGCCTGGTGATCGAGTGAGACTAGAAATTAGCCCCTATGATTTAACTAAAGGAAGAATTGTTTATCGTTTATAAGCTATGAAAGTAAGATCTTCAGTTAAAAAAATGTGCCGTTCATGTAAAATAGTCCGCCGGAAAAAGCGGCTTTATGTAATTTGTCAAAATCCAAGACATAAACAAAGACAAGGATAGCGATTTTGTCTAGCAAAATCGCTCTATTATATAATAACTAACTCATAAATTTAAATAAATTTAAGATGGCAAGAATCGTTGGTATTAATCTGCCCCCGACCAAAAAAATAGAAATAGGTTTAACCTATATTTTTGGCATTGGCCGAACTCTATCGAATAATATTTTACAAGAGTTGGATATAGATATAAATAAACGAGTTAACGATTTAACCACTGAAGAAGTCGATAAACTAAAAAAGTTTATTGAAAGTCATTATCGGACCGAAGGAGCTTTAAAAAGAGATATTAGAACCAACATCAAACGATTAAAAGACATTAACTGTTACCGTGGCACTCGACATACTAGTCGTTTACCACTTCATGGACAGCGAACCAAAACGAATAGCCGAACAGTAAGAGGTAATGTCAGGCGAACTATGGGCAGCGGTCGGAGACCATCAGCTAAAAAGACATAACATAATATTATTTTATGGCAATAAAAAAAAATAAAAAGAAAAAAAAGGTTATTAAAGTTATTCCCCGTGGCCAAGTTTTTATTAAAGCCACTTATAACAATACCATCGTTACTTTAACTGATCCGGCTGGTAATGTGATCAGTTGGTCTAGCGCCGGTAAAATGGGCTTTAAAGGACCTAAAAAGGCTACTCCCTATGCCGCTAGTGTAATTGTTAGGAACGCGGTTGAAGGAGTTAAAGAATATGGATTAAAAGAAGTTCAGGTTTTTGTTAAAGGGGTAGGCATGGGCCGAGAATCGGCAGTGCGTTCTTTATATGCTAATGGTTTAGAGATTTCAGGGATTAAAGATGTCACCCCTATTCCTCATAATGGATGCCGTCCACCAGGCGTAAGAAGAGTATAGTTGCTTATAAAAATTAATAAATTCTAGATTATAGATATCTATAAATAAATTTAAAAAATGAAAGCTGAACCAAAATGTAAAATATGTCGTCGAGAAGGGAGATCTCTTTGTTTATCTGCTAAATGTGCTTTATTAAAAAGAAAATATCCACCGGGCATGCATGGCCATAAGGGATATCCTCGTTTATCAGAATACGGACGTCAACTTAGGGAAAAACAGAGCCTTAAGCGTCTGTATCTTGTTTCAGAAAAGCAATTTAAAAATTATTTTGCTCAGGCTAGAAAAAAGGAAGGCAATACTGAAGAAAATTTTTTAAGATTTTTGGAAAAAAGACTTGATAATGTAGTTTATCGATCCGGTTTTGTAACCACTAGAAGATGGGCCCGCCAAATGGTGAGCCATGGATTAATTCGAATTAATGATCGTCGATTAGATATCCCTTCTTATCAGGTTAAAATAGGGGATATTATTAGTTTAAAAGATAAGCCACCAATTATTAAAGCCATTAAAGAAGAAATATAATTATTAATCAGAATAATTTAATTATTAAAATGAAAAACCCGACTTAATTAGTCGGGTTTTATTTTTTGCTTAAAAGGTAAAAATAATTCATCGATTTTGTATTTTGAAATTATTTCGGAATAAATTTCTGCTACGGTCTGATCTACGCCATATTTTTTTTCTATTTCATTTTTAGCTTTGATTATTTCTTCCTCACACCCCTTTTTATCCTTAACTACTTGTTTAAATCCTTGCCGCATTTCTTTAATTTTAAAAGTATCTGTTTGGTAACAAAAATGGTGAAAAGTTTCATGAATAACTATTTTAACTAAATCAAAAACGTCTTTAGACTCTTGATTTTCTTTAATTAGTTCTTTAAAGGCTTTAATTACTTTCAAATCATAATAACCGACTAATATTCCGTCGCTTCCGCCTATAATAGTTAGACCGTCCTCTAAGTTTTTAATAGTTTGCATCAGAGCCTTTAGGCGGTGTAAATAAATAAAATATTGGTTAATTGTTTCAAAATATTGTTCGACTGTTTTTCTGGAACAAAAAAATAATGGATTTTTATTTGCTTTAAGGGCAGTGGTTATTAAATTTATATCAAAAGGATAACCAGTAATAATAAAGAGTGGCGGACCGCAAACTTTATTAGTTTTTCTTTCCAAGATATTAATTGTTTCTTGGGCAATTTTCTGAATAGATTCAGTCATCCCTAAAAGGAGTTCGTCTTTTGGTAATTCTAATGTTTGAGAATTTTTTTCTAACCATTTAATCAGTCTATTTGATAGCCATCCATTTAATAATTGCCACTGAATATCTTCTTGGTTGAGAGATTGATATTCTTTCAATTATTATTCCTCCCTACTCAAATTTAAAGGACTAGTATAAGTATAGTATAATTTATTGAATTTGTAAATATAAATTTTAATTAAAGTATATTAAATAAAAAAAATTGCTTTAAAAAGGCAATTTTTAAAATAGCTAAAATTTTAAGATTTTTTAGATTGACTAAAATATTCAGTTCCAAAAGCCCAAAATACTCCGACAAATAATCCTAGGATACCAGCCATAATCATATTTTGTTTTCTGTTAGGTGCAATTTTAGTATCAGGTAAAACCGCTGCTACTTCTATGATGGTCGGTATTGTTTGATAGGTTTTTTCATATTCTTTTTGTTGAAGTTTTTGATCAAGTTCAATTAATTTTTGTTTTAACTCTAATGTTTGTGACTCTTTATTTGCTTTTTGAATTTTGGAATTAGCTAAGAGATT
>JACZVN010000048.1 GCA_022572625.1 Patescibacteria group bacterium
TAACACTACCATCTTTTTGTTGATAATTTTCTAAAATAGCAATTAGCATTCGTCCAATAGCATAAGCGGTGCCATTTAAAGTATGAATAAATTCTAATTTTTTTTGGTTATTTCTAAAGCGAATATTTAAACGGCGAGCCTGAAAATCAGTGCAATGAGAAGTCGAATGTGTTTCTCGATATTGATCTTGAGCCGGCATCCAACACTCAATATCATATTTAGAGGCCGCCGGGTCGCCTAAGTCACCACTACACATTTTAACTACTCGATAAGGAATTTTTAAAATTCGGACTAATTTTTCCTGAAAAGAAAGTAATAATTCATACTCTTTAAGTGAATCTTCAGGTGAACAAAAAATAAACATTTCTAACTTATCAAATTGATGAACCCTTAAAATTCCCTTAACGTCCTTGCCGTAAGAACCGGCTTCCCGCCTAAAACAAGTTGAAAAAGCGATATAACGCCTAGGCAAATTTAGCTTGTCTAATGTCTCATCCATATGCATTGCTCCGACTGACTGTTCTGAAGTACCAACCAAATAAAAATTATCTCGAGCTGTTTTATATACTTCTTCTTCACCCCTTTCTAAATATCCCATCCCTTGCATCGCTTTTTCCTTGATCATTACCGGAGGGATAATTGGAATAAATCCTTCTTTAGCTAAAAAATCTAACGCTAATTGAACCAGGGCGAATTCTATTAAAACTGCTTCATTTTTTAAATAACCAAATCGACTACCAGAAACTTTAGCGGCCCGTTCTGTATCAATTAAATCTAGTTCTCGACCAATCTGAAGATGATCTTTAATTTTAAAATCAAATTTAGGCACCTTACCCCAATGAGCTATCACTTCATTTTCTGATTCATCTCGGCCTATTTTTACATCATTAAATGGTGGATTAGGAATCGATAACTTTAATTTATTAAATTCTAAATCTATTTTATTTAATTTTTTAGCTAATTCACCAACTTGATCAGATATCTTCTTAGCCTTAATAATAATCTTATTTTTTTCTTGGTTACTAAGTTTTGCTATCTTCTTAGAAAGCTGATTTTGTTTAGCTTTTAATTCTTCTAGTTGATTAATTGATTTTCTCCTTTGTTCATCTAATTTTAAAAGTTTATCAATATCAACTTTAACCTGCTTAGCCGCACAAGCTTTTTTTATTCTTTCTGGATCATTTCTAATTAATTTAATATCCACCATATTTTTATCCTAATCTTTAGGTCGCATTGTTGGGAATAAAATTACTTCTTTAATATTTTTTGTATCAGTCAAAATAGATACTAACCGATCAATACCAATTCCTTCTCCAGCCGTCGGAGGCATACCATATTTTAGGGCGGTTAGAAAATCTTCGTCCAGTCGTTGAGCCTCTTGGTCTCCTTTTTTACGTAACTTTTGTTGTTCCTTAAATCTTGCTTCTTGGTCAAAGGGATCATTTAACTCAGACCAACCATTGCAAATCTCAAGTCCGGCAATCAATAATTGTAGTCTCTCAACATAATTAGGGTTGTCTGGTATTTTTTTAGCTAAAGGTGAAAGTTCAATTGGGTGATTAATGATAAAAGTGGGATTAATAATTTTGGGCCGGACAAACTCTTTAAAAATCTCATCGATAATTTTTCCTCGTCCCCAAATTTTCTCTATCTTCAAACCTAAACGGCGAGCCTGGTGAGCCAATTTTTTAAGATCACGGTATTTTTCTAGATCAATACCGGTTTGATCAATTAAAGCTTTTCTAAATTCTAAACGCGGATAAGGCGGTTTAAAATTAATTTTTTTACCTTGATATTCAAGTTCTAATTTTCTCGCCCCCTTTTTTAATCCTAATAAATTATTAACCAAAAATTCAAACAATTCTTCAGTCAAATCCATTAAATTATGATAATCAGCATAAGACCAATAGAATTCAATTTGAGTGAATTCTGGATTATGAGACCAATCAATCCCTTCATTACGAAAACAACGGGCAATTTCATAAACCCGTTCCAAGCCGCCCACTAGTAACCTTTTTAAATAAAGTTCAGGCGCAATTCTAAGATATAAATCCAGATCTAAAGCATTGTGATGGGTAATAAATGGTAGGGCCGTAGCACCACCGGCCATGGGTTGAAGAATAGGAGTTTCAACTTCTAAAAACCCTCGCTGGTCAAAAAAATCTCTAATCCATCTAACTAGATGACTGCGAGTAATAAAAATATCTCTTGTTTTTTTATTTGCTAAAAGATCAATGTAACGCTGGCGAAAACGTGTTTCTGTGTCAGCTAAACCATGCCATTTTTCTGGTAAAGGCAAAATGGTTTTAACTAATATTTTCCAACCCGTAACTTGTAAAGTTTTCTCACCCTTTCTAGTTTTAAAAAGTTTCCCCCTAGCCTCAATAAAATCCCCCATATCAATGGATTTAGTAAAAAACTTATATTGATCTTTGCCAACCACATCTTGTTTTAAATAAATTTGAAATCTGCCTGAACCATCTTCTAAATGAGCAAAACAGGAGCGTCCATGTAATCTAATTAAAACTAAACGTCCGGTTAAAATAACCTTAGATTTTTTTTTGACTAACTGATTAAATTTATCAGCGGCTTCAGCACAGGTATGAGTGCGCTTAGAGTTAGCAGGATAAGGATCAATAGAACGATCTTTTATTTGTTCTAATTTTTTAATTCTATCTTTTATTTCGTTGGTCATAAACTATTACAATAACCTCTAAATTACTTTCAATTATTTCTTTAAAAAATTACCTGATAATATTTTAACAAATACCCATACTTAAAACAAGGGCTGATAAAAGCCCTTGTTTTTACTTTAAATAAAATATATAATAATTTTTTATTCAATATTAATAACTTTAAGTTTTAATAAACCATTGGGCATCTGTACATTTGCTTGTTCATTAACGCTCCGGTCTAACAAAGCCTCGCCCAAAGGCGATTTATGAGAAATTAAACCATTATTTGGATCAGTTTCAATACTGCCAACAATGGTGAATATTTTTATTTCCATTCCAATTTTAACTGTTACTTTTGAACCAATAATAACTTTATCGCTGTTCTTTTTCTTATCAATGATTTCAGCGCTTTTTAATAAATTTTCTAAATTAATTATTTGAGACTCCACCCAAGATTGATCATCTTTAGCAGCCGTATATTCTGTATTTTCACTCAAATCGCCCATTTCTTTAGCGTTTCTAATTCGTTTAGCAATCTGAGGACGTTTATCCTTGAGTACATCTAAATCATTTTCAATTTTTGATCGCCCAGCGGGCGTTAAAAATTCTGGCATATTAAATTTATTTTTTTCTTAAACCGGGGCAATAAAATCAAAAATATGCCCCTGGCATAAAATTTTAATAATCTTATTCTTTTATAATATTCTAACAAATAAGGGGAAAAAAGTCAACTATAACTGTGGAAAAAAATTAATCTTCTAAATATTTTATATTTTGCCTCAATTTTTTCTTTTTTGACTTTTTTTTCTTCTCAGTCAGCCTTTTTTCTATCGCGCCTCGAGAAGGCTTAGTCGGGATTCTTTTTTTAACTGGCTTTAAAGCCAGGTTAACGAATTGCTGCAACCTTTTGATGACATCTTGTCTATTTTGTTCTTGCGACCTTGATTTTTGTGAATAAATAATAAATTCCCCTTTCTGATTAATTTTATTGGCATAAACAAAAATAATTTTTTGTTTTTGTTCTTCAGTCAAAACTTGCGACTGTTCAATTTTCCAAACTAAAGTTACTTTAGTTTCCCTTTTATTAACGTTTTGTCCTCCCGGCCCTTCAGAGCGAGAAAAATGGATCACAAATTCATGCTCTGGAATAATAAATTTCCATTTTTTTTGTTCAATTTTTCCTGATTTATTTTCAATTAATTTTTCTGACTTAAACATAGTGCTATTTTATTCTAAATTTCCAAACTAAAATTAATTTAACGTAATAAAAAATGGACCAGCTCTGTAACCATTCCAGCCAAGAGTAATAAAATTAAAAAATAAATATAGGAGCCGGCACGGCGTTGAAATCTTTTAAGAAGAAAACTGCGATAAATCAAAATAACTATAATTCCTTCCGTTCCTAGAAAAATCGCCCCGGTCAACCCAATGATTTCAATAAAATTTCTTAAACCAAAAAAATATAAAAGCAGAGGGGTAAAACAAGCTAGTGACCAAGAAACGCGATGAGTTAATTTCAAATCATACCAAAAAATCTTTTTTAAAGTTAAACCTAAAGTAATAAAAGAAGTAAAAGTAGTGATTAAACCAAATAAAAATCCGATTACCACTACTTTATTACCAATAGTCTGGCTAAACCCGGTAATAGCATCTTTAGTCGTGCCCTCACCACTGACTCCCAGAATAGTAAAAATAAAAAAAAGATAAGCAAAAGAAGCTAAAATAACTCCCAAACTTAGAACAGATAACATTTTTTTTCGATCACGTTTAACCATTTCTTTTATTTCCGGCACTAAAGCAATGCCCCATAAAGAAAATAAAATTATTCCATAGGGCCTGGCTAAGGATTGGGCATTAAAAGTAAATAAATTTTCTAAATTAATATAAGGAAACCCACGAAAAAAGAAAAAGAATAAAAGAAGAATAAAAATCGTTTGAATAATTAATTGGAGCAAAGAAATAGTGCCAATTCCTCGATAGATAAAAATAGCGCCCAAAGCAAAAAAAATCAAAACGTATAATAAAAGAGAACCTCCCATGACAGGAGATAAAAATAAATATAAAAACTGGCCGCCTAAAATAAGATACGCTAATAAAGTGACGATT
>JACZVN010000049.1 GCA_022572625.1 Patescibacteria group bacterium
GAAGGAGTTTTAGTAATGCCAGAAATCCGGGTGGTTAGATCATTCATTCGACCCTGAAGAGATTGGAAAAACTTTGAACTTTCCACAACCTTAGTTTGTTTATCAAGGGCCTTGGATTTTAAAGCTAAAATAACCCCAATATCACTGCCCTCGGGACTATACATTCGATTAAGGTCTTCCAATGGACTTAAATCAGGTATTTCCAATTCCTCTTCACTCGGTTTAGTTTCTTTAATCATTTGTTCTAAGATACTGGCCCAATCATTGAGCTGTTTTACATATGTATTAGCGCGCTGGGCATAATCTTGACCATCGATACCATCATTTGGAGAACATTCAGTTTTACCTAAACCTATATCAAGAATATCCATACATTTAGGCTCATCACAAAAATTGGCCGGGGTTTTAGCGGCGCAAATCGGGGTCCTTGCCTGCCACCAACTAAGATTAGAGTCGTCATCTGTATCTTTAGGGCCCCGCACATAATCATTGATCTCTTTTTCAATCTTTTTTAAATCTATAGCCGCCATCGCCGAAGTATATTCATTATTTTGCGGACCTTTCTTATTTTGCATATATTTAACTACCTCTTGATATTCTGTTTGATATTGACTTAAGCCATCAACCAGGGCTAATAATGTGTCTGCTCCGTCATTGGCCCAATAACCAAGATTATTTCCGTCTTGACAATCAGACCTGGTATAAAACCCATTGTCACGGCAGGTATAGGGCCAATCAACCTTATTCAAGGATGTGTCCTGACTAATTAAAATACGTAAATTACTCTTATATTTGGCGGGTGGACCTTGTCTAATGTCAAGTTCAAAGGCAAATAACTTCTTTTTTCTAGCCTCACCTAATCTTTTTTTAATTTGACTAAATGAACACTTACCGCGTGTGGTAAATTGTTGCTGTTTATATAATGGATCCAAAGAAATCAACATTTTAAAACGAAAAGTCGGATCAAATGGATCACAAAGACTCTGACCGATTAAGTCTTTAGCCATGCTATCGATAAATGTTCCCAAAACCGCGTCGTTTAAATTATTCCAGTGTTCTTTATCAGTAATAAATAACGGACCTTTGCCTGGCGCGCCGGCCGCCACCCATTCGGCGGTTTCCTTAGCCATCTGGCCCAAATAAAGATTAATCGCATTTTTATAGGCCACTGCCCCAAATCTTTTCCAAGCTGGAATAAAATATTTATCCCAAATAGTAGAAATAATTTGCGAAGGACCACCAATCGCATCAATAAATTGCGCTTGGGTAATTTGAGGTAAAAATAAACTAACTATAATAAACATAGTTAGTAAACTAATAATAATTTTCTTAAAAAATTTTATTTCTGGTCTTGGCATAAAATGAATAATAAAAATTATTTTATTGACTACCTTGTAATTGTAATAATGACTGTAAAAATAAAGATTCTAAATCTTGATTACTGACTTGTTCTAACGTTTCTATCTCTACCCCGGAATCAATTAAGAGTTGGCGTAAAGTTTTTATATCTAAATCCGAAAACTGCCCCTTACTTTCTTCCGACGCTGGCAAATTTTTTAAATCTATTCCCGTATCTTCTTTGGTTTCATTATACAGCTTTATTAAAGTTTTGTCATCAAATTTATCCACAACACTCTGGCTTAAACCTGCCTGGTTAATTAACAAATCTTTAATTTCTTCGGCAGTAATTTCTTTATTATCTGCTAATTCTTGGGGTGAGGGAAAGGTTTGCTCTAAAAAACTTTCTTGATCTAAACTTTCCTTTTTATTGGTTTGAAAATAAGGGGTTGATTTTGGGTCTAAAGGGTCGCTTCCAGCCTCGACTTCTTCCTTATCGGAAAATGAATCACTGTCTGAATCATAAATATAAATCGAGGTGAAATAAACAAATCTTTCATCAAAATCAGTTAATCCGTCTTGGTCTGTATCTTGAAAAGTTAAGTCATATAAAATTTCAGATTTGTCTATTTCACTTGGCTTGGCTGGACGGCCAAAGGGAGCATAAATCGCCCCCCTAAGTTGAAAATAACTTAAAAACACGGCCGAAATACCCAAAACAATAAGAACATAAATTAATAAATTATTATTAGATTTTTGAGGCATAATATTACTTTAGTTTCCTGGCTAACTTTATCCAATCCTCAACTGATAATTCTTGGGCCCGAGCCTGAGGATTGAAGCCTAAATTTTTGAAAATTTTATTCCCTTTTACTTTATCTATTATAACACCTTTAGCTAAATTGTTAAGTAAATATTTGCGTGGTGAACTAAATCCAGCTTTAACAATTTGAAAAAATCTTTCTTCTGAAATTCTATTTCCCAAAGAGGTCGGACCATTAAAGGGAATAATCTTCATAATAACCGAATCAACTTTTGGTTTAGGCCAAAAATTATTCCGGCTAACCGAACTAATAATTTTTGCCTGGGCATAAAATTGAACTGCCACCGCTAAAATAGACATTTGAGAGGGCTGGGCCGTGATTCTTTCGGCAACTTGTTTTTGTAAAATCAAAGTTATTAACCGCGGCTTTGGCTTTTCAGATAAAAAACGTTTTAAAACTAATCCGGTGATATTAAACGGTAGATTAGTGACGATCTGATAATCTGATAATTTTAAATCTTTTAAAGATAATTTTCTAATATCGCCCTGAATAATTTCAATATTTTGGTAATCTTGTAATTGATCTTTTAAAACCCTGGTCAACATTTGATCAACTTCTACTGCCACAACCATTTTAACTTTTTTGGCGATTTCCCTGGTTAAGGTTCCTAATCCAGAACCAATTTCCAAAACCGTATCATCTTTTTTTAAATCAGCTGTTTCTAAAATTTTATCAATTATTAAGGGATTAATTAAAAAATTTTGCCCTCGTCTACGCAAGGGCTTTATTTGATACATTCTACAAATGTCTTTTGTTTGTTTTAACACTGACATAAAAAATAACTTTACCTGGAAATTTAACTTCCCAGTACGAAATTTATTAATTTCCCTTTAATAAAAATTATTTTTATAATATTTTTGCCTTTAATATATTTCTGAATTTTTACTTGTGTTTGCGCTAATTTTTCTGCTTGTGATTGAGAAATATTTGCTGCGGTTATTATTTTATCCCGCACCCGGCCATTAATCTGAATAACTAATTCTATTTCCTGGCGCTTAACCAATTTGGGATCAAATTCTGGCCAGGATGTTTGAAAAATGCTTTTTTTCTCTGACAACTTCGGATTAATTTGATGCCAAAGTTCTTCGGCTAAATGAGGGGCAAAGGGCGACAATAACAAAATTAAAGTTTTAAGATAATCAATTTTTACTTGATCCTGGTAATTAATTAATCCATTAGTATATTCCATTAAAGCGGCAATGGCGGTATTAAATTTTAAATTCTCTATATCCTCACTAACTTTTTTAATTGTTTGATGATTTAATTGCTCAAGTTTAGAAACTTGATTTTGAGAATCCGCATTTTGTTTAAAACCAACCGCTAATCTAGCGTTGACGAGTTTTATTACTTTTGTTAAAAATCTAGCCACTCCTTCAATCGTCTTGGTGTTCCAGGCAATGGCCTGATCAAATGGACCCATGAACATTTCATAAACGCGCAAAACATCGGCGCCGTACTCTTTAACAATCTTGTCTGGACTAACTACGTTACTGAAACTCTTACTCATTTTTCTTCCATCTTCAGCTAAAACCATGCCATGGGATCGACGTTGAGCATATGGCTCATCAGTCGGCACCGCCCCAATATCAAATAAAAATTTATGCCAAAAACGGGAATAAAGAAGATGTAAAGTAGTATGTTCCATTCCACCATTATATAAATCTATGGGCAGCCAATATTTTAATTTTTTAGGATCGGCTAAAGCTTGATCATTGTGCGGATCAATATAACGCAAAAAATACCAGTTTGATCCGGCCCAATTGGGCATGGTGTCAGTTTCACGTTTAGCCTGGCCGCGGCATTTTGGACATTTAACATTAACCCAATCTTTAATATTGGCTAACGGCGACTCACCAGTATCAGTTGGTTTATAACTTTTTACGTAGGGCAATTCCACTGGCAAATCTTTTTCCGGCACCGGCACAATGCCGCATTGAGAACAATGAATCATTGGTATGGGCTCGCCCCAATAATGCTGGCGAGAGAAAACCCAATCTCTTAGCTTATATTGAATAATTTCTTCTCCAAAACCTTTTTTATTTAACCATTTGGATATTTTTTTAATAGCCTGTTTTGAATCTAATCCATTAAATTGGCCGGAATTTACTAATTTTCCATATTCGGTATAGGCATCTTTTGAAATATCTCCTCCTTTTACCACTTCTTTAATTTTTAATTTATATTTCTTAGCCAAAGCATAATCGCGTTTATCATGGGCCGGGACCACCATTACGGCGCCTCCTCCATAAGTAGCAATAACATAATCACCTACCCAAATAGGAATTTTTTCATTATTTACTGGGTTAAGACAATAGGCACCAGTAAAAACGCCGGTTTTTTCTTTTTCTAAATCCGTTCTTTCAAGTTCTGACTTTGCTTTAGAATCACTAATATAATTTTCAACTTGCTTTTTATATTCTTGGACCGTAATTTTGGCAACTAAACTATGTTCGGGCGCCAAAACCATGGCGGTGACGCCAAAAAGAGTATCCGCTCTAGTGGTGAAAACATTAATATTTTCATTGATCCCTTCAATTTTAAATTTTATATTCATCCCCTCAGACCGGCCAATCCAATTTATTTGTTGAGCCTTGATTTTTTCTAAATA
>JACZVN010000050.1 GCA_022572625.1 Patescibacteria group bacterium
TGTTTGTAGTTTAGTTAATTGGAGTTAGTTATGAATTTAGTTATAAATAAAAAAGAGATAACGACAGATAGTCATGGTCGCTACTCTTTAAATGATTTGCACGAAGCTGCTGGCGGGTTGAATAGCCAAAAGCCATCATTGTTTTATCGGAGTGATAGTTTCAACTCTGTTGTTGAGGTTTTAAATGCACAGAATCGTGCCTTTAGTCCAATAGTTAAAAAGCAAGGAAGATATAACGGCGGTACTTGGGTATGTAAAGAGCTTGTTTACAAGTACGCGATGTGGATTAGCGCAGAATATGAAGTCAATGTAATTCAAACGTTCGATTCCATCATTAACAAAATAAACGCGCCAACAGTAATGGAAGCACTTAATGATCTCACATTAAAAATAGAGTCAGATAGTGCTATTGCTAGTAAATGCGGCGCGGCACTTGCTCACTATAAAAAAGTAAAAAAAGAAATAGATAGAATAACGGTTGGTTATCCAAATAAGGTTCAGTTCTACGTTGATAAATTAGCAGAAGGTATTGGTCGGATCGCCGCCGCTTTTTATCCCAAAGACGTAATTGTCAGATTTTCTGATTTTAAAAGTAATGAATATGCCGATTTAATTGGCGGGCGAAGATTTGAGCCGAAAGAGGCCAATCCAATGCTTGGCTGGCGCGGCGCCAGTCGATATTATGGGCCGGAGTTTTCTGAAGCTTATGATCTTGAATGTCAGGCCGTTAAAAAAGTACGGGAAGAATTTGGTTTAGACAACGTAATTATGATGGTACCATTCTGCCGGACCATAGAGGAAGGAAAAAAGGTTTTAAAAATTATTGATAAACATAAGTTGCGTCAGTCAAAAAAGAAAATTAAACCTCTACAGGTATATGTGATGTGCGAAATTCCAGCCAATGTTATTTTAGCTGATAAATTTTCTAAAATTTTTGACGGGTTTTCCATTGGTAGTAATGATTTAACTCAGCTTACCTTGGGACTCGATCGGGATTCTAGTTTAGTCGCTCATCTTTTTGATGAAAGAAATGAAGCGGTCAAGCGTTCAATTAGTCAGATTATTAAAGTCGCTCATCAGTATCATCGTAAGGTCGGAATTTGCGGTCAGGCCCCGAGTGATTTTCCAGAGTTTGTTCAATTTTTACTTGAAGAAGGAATTGATTCCATTTCTTTAAATCCTGATACGGTGATTAAGACCACTCTTCAAGTTTCTAGAATAGAGAAAAGATTAAAAAAGAAAAAGAAGTAGAGGAGAGGTGCGGCGAATGGTAAGCCACCTGTTTGGAGAACAGGCGCCCGTGAGGGCTTGCAGGTTCGAATCCTGTCCTCTCCGCCAATTTATATCTCAAAAATAAATTGATCTTAACATACTATGATTAACGTGGTTGATGAAATAAAATCTCGATTAGACGTGATTGACGTTATTTCTGAATATATTTCTATTAAGCAGGTGGGTACAAGTTATAAGGCGATTTGTCCGTTTCATCAGGAAAAAACGCCTTCTTTTTTTGTTTCTCCAGAAAAAGAAATTTGGCATTGTTTTGGTTGTGATAAAGGCGGATCAATTTTTGATTTTTTAATGGAAATAGAGGGGATTGAGTTTCCCGAAGCTTTACGTATTCTAGCTCAAAAGGCCGGGGTAAAAGTTGAGCAATCTGATCGACGGGCTATTAGTCAAAAAACTAAATTGCTTGATATTTGCCGTTTATCAGCTAGTTTTTATCATAAAGTACTTGATGATTCTTCAGTTGCTGCTAATGCTCGTCAATATTTAAAAGATCGAGGTTTGAATCAGGAAATAATTACTGAATTTGAATTAGGTTTTGTCCCGGATAAATGGGACACACTCTTAAAATTTTTAATTAAAAGAGGGTATCAAGAAAAAGATATTGAAGCGGCTGGATTGATTGTAAAATCATCTAAACCATCTCGGGCTGGCCAGCAGTCATTTTACGATCGTTTTCGCCACCGCCTCATATTCCCGATTAATGATCTCTATGGCCAAGTAATCGGTTTTACCAGCCGGGTTTTGCCCGGAACTAAAGTTGAACAGGCTTCAGCTAAATATATTAATACTCCGGAAACATTAATTTATAATAAAAGCCGAGTTTTATATGGTTTAGATAAGGCTAAATTAGAAATTAAAAAACAAGATAAAGTAATTTTAGTGGAAGGAAATATGGACGTCATTGCCGCCCATCAAGTAGGAGATAAAAATATTGTTTGTACTTCAGGTACTGCCTTAACCGAAAATCAAATTAAGATTTTACAACGCTATACCCAGAATATCATCTTAGCCTTTGATGTTGATTTAGCCGGCCAGAGTGCTACCCAACGCAGTATTGATTTATTACTTCAACAGGGTTTAAATATTAGGATTTTAGATTTGCCTCAGGGTAAAGATCCAGATGAATGCATTAGAAAAAATCCAAAGTTGTGGAAAAAAGCTTTAAAAAAGCCAAAACTGATTATGGATTATTATTTTTCATTAGCCTTTGAAGATAAAGATTTAAAAAATATTACTCAAAAAAAAGAGATTGCGAAAAAGCTTTTACCAATTATTGCTAAATTAGGCGATCCCGTAGATCAGGGTTTATGGTTAAAGAAATTAAGTGATGAATTATCTATTTCCGAAGTATTCTTACGAGACGCGATTAAAAAAGTTAAATTACCTAAAATTGGATTAAAAGGAGCTGAAGTTTTAATAAAAAATAGGGCTTCACAGGAGCAGCAGGCTGGAGAAAGGTTTTTAGCCCTGATATTACAATATCCTGAGATTGGTCAAAACTTTTTAAATAGATTAATCTTAGATATGTTTGTTATTGATCAGGTACAGACTATTATCAGAGAAATTAAAGATTATTATAGTAAAAATCAAAAAATTGATTTAAAAAAAATTAAAAAAGGTTTTAAGAATGAAGCCATGGCCGGTTATTTAGATCATTTACTTTTTTTAGTGGAAAGAGAATTTAAAAATTATTCCCTTAAAGAAATTGAACAGGAATTAAATCAGCTTTTTTATACATTAAAAAAGCGATATTTAAATAAGAAAATGATCAAATTAGTGGAAGAGTTAAAAAAAGAAGAAAAGCAAGACGATAAACAAAAAATAGAAAAAATTACTCAAAATATTATTAAGTTGTCTCGCGAGATAATAGATTAAATTATGCTTAATTTTTTTAAAAAAAATATGCCAAAAAAAATAATGAAGAAATTCAAACCAGTTAAAAAGATCAAACCGATTAAAAAATCTAAACCGGTTAAGAAATTCAAACCAGTTAAATCTAAATTTGTTTCTAAAATTAATAAAAAACGTGGTTTTGGTATAAAATTTCCCATTGAGCCGGCAAAGAAGTTAATGCACAAGGGTCGGCAAAGAGGCTTCGTGACTGAAAATGAACTACTCTATACTTTTGGTCGATTAGAAAGATATTTAGAAGAGTACGAAAATTTTTTAGATGCGATGGAACGATCTGGGATTCGTATTATTGAATCTACTGAAAGGTTATTAGAAAAATCAAAAGATAGTGGAGAAGGATTATTTTTTGATTTGACCCGACTCTCATCTGATTCGATTCAGATGTATTTAAAAGAGATTGGTCGAGTGGCTTTAATTTCTCCAGCTGAGGAAGTAGAGTTAGCCAAACGCAAGGATGTAGGGGATCAACAGGCAGCTAAAAAATTAACCGAGGCTAATTTAAGGTTGGTAGTTAGTATTGCAAAAAAGTATGCTGGTTATGGGCTGACTTTTCTAGATTTAATTCAAGAGGGTAATATTGGTCTTTTTCGGGCCGTTGAAAAATATGATTGGCGTAAAGGTTATAAATTTTCTACTTATGCTACCTGGTGGATACGTCAGGCTATTATTAGGTCTCTAGCTGATCAATCACGGACGATTAGGATTCCGGTTCATGTGGTTGAAGTTTTAGGTAAATTTCAACAGGCTGACCGTTATTTAGTTCAGCAGTTAGGGAGACAGACAACTCCAGAAGAAATTGCGGCTGAATTAAGTATTCGGATTGAAGAAGCGCGTTATTTGCTTAAAATCTCTCAGGATGTCATTTCCCTGGAGACTACGGTTGGCAATAGTGATGATAAAGATACAGAATTAGCTGACTTTATAGAGGATATTAAGACTATCACACCTGATCGGGCCGCGGCTTTAGTGCTTTTAAAAAAATATATTAAAGAGATAATTAGTGATTTATCACCTCGCGAACAAAAGATTTTAGATATCCGCTTTGGCTTAGGAGATGGTGTGGCTCATACATTGGAAGAAGTAGGTAAAGAATTTGGAGTAACCAGGGAAAGAATTCGTCAGATTGAAGCTAGAGCTTTAGAGCGTATTAGAAAATTAAAAGGCATTGAGCGAGTCAAAGATTATTACTAGAGATTATTTACATAATTTAAAAATTTAATATAATAATTATATAATCCGGAGTAGCTCAGTGGCAGAGCAACTGGCTGTTAACCAGTGTGTCGTCGGTTCGATCCCGACCTCCGGAGTTTTTAACTAAAGAGCGAGGTAATCCCTTGCTTTTTTGGTTGGGAAAAAGTAGTGTTGACAAAAATGGAGAAATTCGGCAAAATATAAATGTGATATGGAAATAATCGATAACTCTACCATGAGATTTTCGTGGTAAATCGTTCATTAAAAGGAGGAAAATCAATGAGTGATGGAAGAAGTGCGATTGGTCGTGATGATC
>JACZVN010000051.1 GCA_022572625.1 Patescibacteria group bacterium
AAATCAGCCTTTTTAGTTTGGTCTTTTTTTTCTTTCTTCTCTTTAATCTCAACCATTAATAAAGAACTTTCTATTAATTAATAACTAATGTGTTATAAGTCTCCATTGACTTATAACTTTAAATTAATTTAGATATTTATTAAAGTCTTATTTAATAATTTTAGTCACTACACCAGCACCGACAGTCTTTCCACCTTCTCTAATAGCAAACCTTTGTTTTTCTTCTAAAGCAATTGGTTTATATAATTTGACTTTGATGTTAAGCGTATCACCAGGCATGGCCATTTCTGTTCCTTCAGGCAATGTCGTGTCGCCAGTAACATCAGTGGTTCGAAGATAGAATTGCGGCTTATAACCATTGAAGAATGGGGTATGACGACCGCCTTCTTCTTTGGAAAGAATATATATTTGACCTTCAAATTCAGTATGAGGAGTACTAGTTCCAGGGGCGGCAAGAACCTGTCCCCTTTCAATGTCATCCTTTTTAGTACCACGCAAAAGAATACCGGCGTTATCGCCGGCCATACCTTCATCTAAAGATTTCCTAAACATTTCAATACCAGTGACCACGGTTTTAGTGGTATCCCTTAGTCCCACAATTTCTACTTCATCATTAACCTTAATTATCCCTCGTTCAATTTTTCCAGTGACCACGGTTCCTCGGCCTTCAATTGAAAAAATATCTTCGACTGGCATCAGGAATGGTTTATCAGTGTCTCTTTTTGGTTCAGGAATATAATTATCCAGGGCATCAACTAACTTTAGAATTGGGCCACAAACATCGCAATCGCTTTTGCCGCAACCGCACTCCAGGGCTTTCAGGGCTGATCCCTCAATAATCGGAACTTCATCACCGGGAAATTCATATTTTTTAAGCAAATCTTTAACCTCCTCTCTTACCAATTCAACCAACTCTTTGTCTTCAACCATGTCGGTTTTATTTAAGAATACGACAATGGCCGGGACGCCAACTTGACGGGCTAAAAGAATATGCTCCCTGGTTTGGGGCATTGGTCCATCAGTAGCGGAAATAACTAAAATAGCGCCATCCATTTGAGCGGCGCCGGTAATCATATTTTTAATATAATCTGCATGGCCAGGACAATCAATGTGAGCATAGTGACGTTTATCTGTCTCATACTCAACATGGGCTAAGGCAATGGTAATGCCCCGCTCTTTTTCTTCGGGCGCATTATCAATTTGATCAACACTTTTAACATCGACTTTATTGCCGGCTGCTGCTAAAATTTTAAGTATTGCCGCGGTTAAAGTAGTTTTTCCATGATCAACATGGCCGATGGTTCCTACATTAACATGCGGTTTATCTCTAATAAATTTTTCTTTTTCTGCCATAGTAAGTTCCTCATTTACATTTACGAAATCCTTTTAAATTTCGCACATTAAATTATTAACAAGTAATTAAATTATCGACAATAAGTTTAGATTTAATAAATATTTTAACAATAACTTTAAATTAAGCAAGGCTTAAAAAAATTAATTGTTACTAACAATTGTTATTAACTATAATAACAAAAAAGTTAATAAAATGTCAACCCCTGATATTAACAACTAGTTTAAATTTTTAACTCCTCATCCGTATAGACAAGCGGCATATCAAATTTCTGATAATCAAAAATCTCATTAGAATTAAAAAATCGCCAAATTTCTTTTTCGGCTGTTTTCGGAGAATCAGAAGCATGGATAATATTGTGCTGCTGACTCATGGAAAAATCTCCCCTAATACTACCGGCGTCGGCTTTACGTCCTAAAGTGGGACCACAAATCAAGCGGACTGCTTCAACAGCTTCCACTCCTTCCAAAGCCATCGCCACTACTGGTGAACTCTTCATAAATTTAACCAAATCTTTAAAAAATGGCTTACCCTGATGGTGAGCATAATGTTCAGTTAATAATTCTTCATTCAACTTAATCATTTTTAAACCAATAATTTTTAATCCCTTTCTTTCAAATCGGCCAATAATTTGGCCCAAGAGATTTCTTTGCAGGGCATCAGGTTTTAATAAAATTAATGTTCGTTCCATATTATTTTTCAACTTTTATTTTTAATTCTTTTCCATTAGATATAAATATTATATCCCCTTTTTGATCAGTGCGCAAGATGCGGGCGTCAATTTTTTCCAAATTTTTTAAAACCCGCAAATTAGGATGACCAAATTTATTTTCTTCTCCAGAAGAAATAATTCCGTATCGTGGCCGAACCTTTTGTAAAAATTCCAAACCAGAAGAATATTTTGAACCATGATGGCCGACTTTTAAAACTTCGGCTTCCAAATAGTCATATAATTTGATCAACTCCTGTTCCGTTTCCTGGGTGGCGTCACCAGTTAAAAGAAAACTATGCTGGCCATAAATTAACTTAACCACGATTGAAGCAAAATTATTATCCGGTTCTAATTCTTTAATTAACTCTTGATTAGGCCATAAAAATTCCAATGATACTTGATCCCCTAGATCAATAATCTGCGGAGCATTGACCGTCATCTGATAAATATTTTTTTCTTTAATTGAACTTTGCCATTGCGTATAGGCCGGGGCCGATCCTTGAAGACCATTGTCTAAAACGGCTTTAACTGAATAACGAGCTAAAGTCTCTGTTAAGCCAGTAATATGATCCAAATCAGCGTGAGTGGCGATCATGATGTCAATTTGGCGATGATTAAAGGGAATATATTTATCCAGCTTATAAATAATATTTTTATCCGGCCCGCCGTCAATGAGAATATTTTGCTGGTCCGGAGTCTGGATTAAAATGGCATCACCCTGGCCAACATCGAGAAAAATAATTCTCAACATTCCCTTTGGGGGAAGATCAACTAAAAAGAAAAAATAACCTAAAACTACTAAGCTAATAATCACTAGTCCGCTGATAAAATAAATAAATAAATTAAGACGTTTTGATCGCATATTTTTTTAGCCAAAAAATAATTAAAAGATATAAAAATATAACTCCGATAAAAGGAAAACCACTAAAAACAAATGATAAATAAGGAATGCTGGCAGCGGCCTTAACCAGTAAAATCACATAGGTTAATAAAATCCAAAGAGGCCAAAAAATAATTTTGGCCAGGCCCAGATAAATTAGACCGCTCAGGGCAAATAAAAATCCTAAAAGCATAATTAAAGGGATAACCGGCAAAATTAAAATATTAACCAAGGGGGCAATTAAAGACAAATTGCCAAAATAATATAGCACTAAAGGCAAAACAAAAATCTGGGCGCTTAAAGTGGCAGTTAAATAAGCCCGCATAGGTAAAAATCTAAAATCCGGTATTTTAGCAAAATAGTGATTCAATCTGGGTCCTAAAAAATGCAACCCTAATACAGCCATAAAAGATAATTGAAAACCAATGTCTGATTTAAGAAGCTGAGGATTAATTAATAACATCACCGCCGCCGCTAAAACAATTAATCTCATTCCAGAATGCGGCCGGCCAACTTTCTCAGCATAAATTAAAGCTAAACCCATGATGGCGGCGCGAATGGCTGAAGCCGGCGCGCCGGCTAAAATAACAAATAAACTAATAATGATCAGGGTGGGCCAAAAAGCTTTTTGCCGAGGGATAGCCAAAACGGTGATGAAAAAAATCATGATTAATTTGGTCAAAATGGAAATATGCAATCCAGAAATAGCTAAAATATGAGCCGTCCCTGATAAAGCAAACCAGTCCCTTATTTCTTGAGGCACTTGTCGCTTTAATCCTAAAGTTAAAGCAGAAATAAATGATCCCTGGGGTTCAGGAAAAATAAAGTCAATTAAATCCTTAGTTTGATGCTTAAATGATAAGATAGATGAATAAATAATTGAGCCTTGATCTGGCTCTAAAATTTTTATTTTAGGCCAATAACAGGTTGAATAAATATTATCCCGAGCCAAATATTCATGATAATCAAATTGGCCAATCAGTCCCGGTTCTTGTAATTTACATTCTACTTCTAATAAATCTCCGTATTGATAGCCAGAATACAATGGAACATTAACTAATACGTTTCCCTGAAGATTTAAATCATTTAAAGTTAGCTGGCCAATGGTCAGTTTTATTTTATCAAAACGTTCATCTGGCTCTTCGGTAATTTGTCCCTGGAAAATTACTGACGAACCATTATAAAAAGCGAGATAGTTTGAATCTATTTCAGGCCGGCTAACTTGATAACGAAATATACCTAAAATAAAAAAAGTCAGTGAGAACAGAATAATCAAAAAGGGCCCTAATTTTTTTAAAGAAAAATTTGCCCGGGCCAGCCAAAAAATCAAAAACAATAAAAATATTGGGAGATAAACATAAAAAGGAATTAAAACAAAAGAGGCTAAACCAACGCCAAAAATAAAAAAAAGGATTGCCCAAAAGCTAATTTTTGATACTGAAATATCCATTTAAATATTATATCAAATTTTCATCCTTTATTAAAGATTATCTTATTTGACAAATCAGTAAATTTTTGATATTATATTAATAAATTGTTCTTTAAAATTTTAAAAATCAAAAAGGGAGGAAAAATTGGAAATCCTATGGTTTATTTTAGAACTCATTTTTTGGACCCTAATACTTGGCATTCCTATCTTAATCATTGTTTTCTTTATAATGTTCTTAATCCTGAAATCACTAGAGATTTTCGAACGACGACCCTGGAAAAATACTTTAAACACTTTAAATCCTGAATT
>JACZVN010000001.1 GCA_022572625.1 Patescibacteria group bacterium
CTACCCAGAGCCAAGGCATGAGCAGCGCGAAGGCTCCTATCAGTAGGTTAATCCAGTTATCCTTCACCCAGTCCACAATGGCGGTGAAGATCTCTACAACCTGATCCTTGAGCCAGATCACCTTCTCCACGATGAAGCTGGTGGCCGTGTCCCAAGCGCTCTTGAGGAAGCGAAGCAGAAGGCAATCCAGTCATGACCAGAATTCCCAAGAACCCCAATCCGATTCCTAATACCGATCTAGAACTCTGTTTCTCGCGTAGGATGATACAACCAAGTACTCCAACGAAAATTGGGTGTATCTGAACCAAAATTACCGAGTTGGCTACACTCGTCAAAGTAACAGACGTGATCCATAGGCCTAAATGAATGGCTAGTATTACGCCTATACCGAGCATTATCCCAACGTCTCTGATTTTGACAGAAAGCGAACCTCGTTCTACATACAGTAATGGTAGGATCATCAGGGTAGCAAACAAAGTTCGATAGGCTGCTATTACAATAGGGTCTGACTCACTAAATCTTACAAATATAGCAGAGAATGAAAGTGAGACTACAGAAATAGTCAATACACCATACGGCTTGATCATAGCTCTCTAACTCTCTAAAGTCGACTTGCTGGCATTCGTGTGTATAAGAACGCTTCACAAGTTGGTGATTGTATTATAATCCATGCAGATGTGCAGGAAGATGGTAGTTTGCGAAAAAAAAATCACGAAAGTAAGAGTTGAAGAGCGATCGTTCCAATATAGAGAGAAGTTAAGATCACAGCATCTCGAAGTACAAGCCTCCTTCGCCTAGCCATTAGAAATATGGCTACTAACGTTATCACAGCAGCCCACAACACGGTAAAAGGCAGTATGCCAGTAGGTTGAATTACCGGGGTTACAGTATACATGGCAGCAAATATCATAACAGCAAGTAGTAGAGTATTATTCAATATCTTAGATCCTAAGACATTCGCCACAGCGATAGATACGCCTCGCTCACCTTTCCGAGCAAGTATAATTATTGCCAATTTTTCAGGCATTTCACCAGCTATAGGACTCAAGATCAGAGCAATAACAATAGGGGCAACGCCGATAGCAACTGATACTCCTTCTAGGGCTAGAACGAACGGTGCGGCAGCAATGAATAGCCCCGCACTCCCTACGGCCAGCAAGGCAGCTCCTTTCCCAGATGATGCTTGTGCTTCGTTTCTTTCAATAGTGTTGATCTCTTTCTTGCCTTCTATGAAGGCAAAAATTAGATAAGCAACGAACATAGCTAAGAAAATTACGCCATCTAGCAGACTATAGCCATCATAGAAGAGGATCACGGCCACCAATGCCGATACAACCAGAAAGATCATGTCGAGCCTGAACTCGTCTACCTTCACCTCTTTTAGTCGGACTCGTGCGAGGGAAGTTGTAGCTACTATAACCATTATAGATAAACCGACAGTCATCATGAGAATATTGCTTCCAAACGCAGAGCCCATAGCAGTTCCATGAAAACCTCGTAACGCAGCAGAGGCAACGATAAAGATCTCAGGGAGGGTAGTAGTTATGCTCAGAATTGTGCGTCCCACAAATTTCCCGCCCAGTTTGTAGGATAAAGATTCAGCACCTAGAGAAAGTAAAAAGCTTGAGAAGATCAGAATTGTGAACCAGAGTATCAGCCACAAAATTGGAACTAGGACATCAGCCATTGACCTTACTGTTTAGAGAATTATCTATTACGATCTTATTTAGGGATTATGGGTTCGAGATGAGGCTAAGGTGACAACCGCGGTCACATAGTAGATCTAGTCAACTGGTCGCCTGTACTTTCCTTATCATCAACCTCAATTACCACTTTTGAGTATTCATGATTTTTTAATCTCAAAGTAATACACTTCGATCCATTCTTCACATACCAAAAGGACTTTCCTTCTTTTATCCAAAAAGTTCCTGCCATGAAAAATTTCGGAAGATGAGTTCCTAACCGACGGGCGTACCATAATAATGTGACTTTCTCTGTTGAGACCTCTACTATCAATCTGCGAGGAATCTTTAATGTACGCTTCATTGCCAAGAACTTCTGTATTCCAGTGAAGCTAAAGACGACAGTGTCTTTTTCGACTTCGACCTCCACCCAGATGCCCTGGCAATCAAAGCCGTTTTGCCAGCGCTGGTCAAATCCCTGCATCGCTTTATAGCGCTGGAATAAATCCTTATAGGTCCGGCCCCAGGCATGATGGACGCCCATTGGATTATTGGCGGTGATTGGACCGTCCAAAAAAGACCAAGTTTTCTGGCCTTTATTTTTTTTGACTAATTTATCAAAAATTTTATTTTTTTGCCAAAACTTTAAAATTTTTTCTTCAAGTTGAGGAAAATTTATTGGGGGCATATAAATAATTAAAACTTATAATTTTTAATTTCCTATTACTCGGCCTAATCCCTGGCCGACCGGGTCATCTTTTAATTCCGTGCTGAGAAAATCAAACAGCTGATTAATTTTGTCGCCGGTGAATTGATCTTCGGCGTTTAAAACTATGGTTTCAGTTAAAGGTAAAACTAAATCGATTTGTGATGCCTGGGGAGTAATTTCCACTTCAAATCCAGCTTCAACCAATGAATAGGGTCCACCGGAATAAATGGGCAGTTGCGGTATTTGCCAGACCACTTCACGATTGTTTTCATTATATAAAACTAGGCCATAATTAGCTTTAGTTTCACTGCTCCACTCTACTCCCTGGGGTAAACGAGTTTTAATTGAAAGATTCTCGACTGGATTAGTCGTATTTTTCAACCGCCAGAAAATCCAATAACTGGTTTTTTCTCCTACCTTTGGCGGCAGCGGTCCTTGGCCAATAATAGCCCGTTCATCATCATAGTAGCGAGCCGAAACTTCAAGCTTTAAATTAGTTTTGATTTTTATTTCCTTTAAATTGCTTTGAACCTCCCATTCCTTTATTTTGCTCAGCAATTGGCCGCGGGCTAAAACCTGAATCGTTAATTCAGCCTGAGAATAATTATTCTTAGCCGCTTCCAGCGCCGAAATAATCGGTAAATCAAAGTTAATTTCTTGATTATCCCCGGATAAAACTTTTTGCTTAGACCACTCGGTCTGTACCAAAGGATCAAGTATGACATATTGATCTCGATTGATTTTTAACTCTAAAACAAGATCTTTAATTATTTCCTGGTTATTATTTTGGTAAATTAATTTAATTGGTATATTTTCTCCCCAGCTAAAAGTCGATTCACTAATGGTTAAAGAAAGATCAAAGCCAAACCGATCCATCTTGATTATTTTTTCTTCTTCCAATTGAAGAAAAAAATCTTTTTCTTTAACTAACCCGGCCTGGGCGACAAAATTTTCTTGACTGGTGGTGGCGCTTTTAAAATAGCCGGAAAAATTCAACTCCCTTTCTTGGCCGGCGTCCAGTTCACTAATCTGCCACTTAATTTGACGTTTCTTTTTATTAATTTCAATCCGGTCCAGATTTAATTCTTGTTTGCTGAAAATCGCTTCCGAAACAACAAAATCTTCCGGCCAGATAACCATGATTTCAATCTGAGAAATCATCAACTCGGTAATATTTTCCAAATAAATAACTGACTCTAATTCCTGGGACATCGCGCTTTTGGATGGAATTTCCCAGTTTAAAGACAGTGAAGGTTTTAAAGTTACGGCCGAGGATAGATTTTTTTGAAACTCAGAAGAAAAGCCTTGTAATTGAAAATTTAAATAACCATCAAAAAATTGATCCTGATTGGCCTGGCTAAAGAGTTGGCCCTTTATTTCAATTTCTTTTAATTCTCCTTTTTTAATATCACTTAATCGCCAAAGGCAACCCTGGGTTAAAACTTTTTGACATTCAGGCGTGCTGGAACTCAAGATAAATCCAGGCGGAAAATTTAAAACCACTTCGACATTTTCTAAATCACGAACTTCCTGATTTTTAATAAAGACGAAATAAGTATTTTCTTGGCCAATAATTTGCTGATCATGGCGGTAAAGCCAAAATTCGACTCCCTGATCAGTATTAGTTGAATCTGATTGGCTAAAATAAAAAAATCCGAACAAAGTAACGGCTAAAATAAAAACTAGTAAAATAATAATCAAGCCAAAAAAACTTGACGCTTTATTTTTCAACTGGCCAAGGGGCATACTAAAAATTTAATAAATCGTTTATTTGGCTTGTTGTAATTCTTCAATTGAAGCCACTACTTGAGAATCTTGACTAAGTTTTTGCATGAATAAAACATGACTCCAGTTAATCTTCATCTCATTTTCAGGCGCATGAAGTTCCTCAGTAATATTGACTAAAGTAAGTTGAGGTTGTTGTGGTTGAGCTCCTTCTTCTACTGGAGCTGGCTGTTGAACTTGAATGTAATAAACATTCTGTAAAACTACTATATCTGAATTCTGTTTAACTAACTGGCCAAAATAGGTTCGACCATTAGTCAGGAAAACAGCCTGCCAGGCTGAACCATTGGAAGGGAAAGAAAAGATCATGTAGACGAGGAAAGTAACCACAGCAATCAAGATAATAATCCCGACTACCAACATAATTAATCCTCGGCGCCCGGCCCCGTTTGGCCTAGATGGTGTTAAGACGCTTGATGATGATTCGTGTGATTCTGTCATAAAATTAGTAAATTATTAAATTAATTAGAGTTAATCAAAATTATAACACAATTCAAAAATATAGGCAATGTGTTATAATGTGGATATATGCCAACCATTGCCAAGAACAAAAAAGCCTATCATGATTATGAAATTTTAAAGACTTTTGAAGCCGGAGTAATTTTATCTGGCCCAGAAGTTAAATCGGCTCGATCCGGCCAGATTAATCTTGCGGGTGGTTATATTACTATTGACCAGCAGGAAACTCCCTGGCTGATTAATATTAGAATTGCCCCTTATCCGCCGGCTTTTACAGCTCAACAAAATTATGATCCGCTTCAAAATAGAAAAATACTTTTACATAAAAAAGAAATAATTTCATTGATTGGAAAAATAAGAACCCAGGGATTAACTTTGATTCCGCTAAGGGTCTATACAAAAAAAGGACTGATTAAAATAGAGGTTGGTTTAGTTAAGGGAAAGAAAAAATGGGATAAAAGAGAAAATATTAAAAAACGGGAAACAAAAATAAAAATTCAGCGCAGGCTGAAAAGATAAATTCCAAAATTCTTGGTCGGGCTGCCGAGAATCGAACTCGGGCTATATCCTCCCCGAGGACACGTACTACCATTATACTACAGCCCGGCACATGTCCGAAATTTATTTTATATTAAGGACAAGTGCCCTTAATAAGCCGCGATACTACACTGCGAGTTTTCTCTTAAATGATTTTAAACATTTAGTACAAAGCTTTATCCTCTTGCCAGATATTCTTTTTATCTGTAAATTTATATATTGACGCCTTTTAGTAGCAATGTTGGAATGGGAGCGCGAAATGGCCGTCCTTGGACCACGACCGCAGATGGTACAAAATCTAGACATATAGTTTTTTATTAATATTTAACATCTAATATTATAACATACTAAGTATTATTTTGACAATGATTGATATCAGATTTTTTCTATATATAATTATTATTCTCTCGGCCGTCTTCCATGAATATGCTCATGGTTGGGTTGCCTATCGTCTGGGTGATTCAACGGCCAAGGACGCCGGCCGGTTGACTTTAAACCCTTTGGTTCATTTAGATCCTATTGGGACGGTTCTTCTGCCTTTATTTTTATTATTTACCTGGGGCGGATTTATTGGTTGGGCCAAACCGATTCCCTATAACCCCCATAATCTCAGTGACCAGAGATATGGCTCGTTAAAGGTGGCAATTGCCGGACCGGCCGCCAATTTATTAATCGCTTTAACCTTGGGTTTAATACTTAGATTTTCATTTGGCTATCTTTTTTCTTTAAGTCCAGGCCTGTCTCAATTGCCCATGCTCCTAAGTTTGATTGTTTATATTAATATTTTCTTAGCTTTATTTAATCTTATTCCTTTTGCACCGCTTGATGGTTCAAAAATCTTTGCTGATTTATTTCCCAATCAGTGGATGTATTTTATGCGGACTGGTTTTTTGGGAATATTCCTGGCCCTTTTTATCGCCTTTACCGTTCTTTCACCGATCGCCAATTTTATTTTTTGGGTCATTGTTGGCCACCCCATTAATTTTTAAACAAACTATAGGTTAAAAAAAGACTTGACAATATTAAAAATTAATTTAAAATATAATATTAATCATTTAATTTATGCCAACCATAAACCAATTAGTTCGCAAAGGAAGAACAAGAGCAAAGAAAAAATCTGCTACTCCAGCCCTGCAGAGTAATTTTAATATTTTAAAAAGAAAAAGAATTAAAATAAGTAAAGGCCACCCATTCTTGCGTGGCGTTTGTTTAAAGGTTACGACTCAGACACCTAAAAAACCAAATTCAGCCCTGCGAAAAATCGCTCGAGTTAGATTATCCAATAGGCTGGAAGTAACCGCCTATATTCCCGGTGAAGGCCATAATCTTCAGGAACATTCCGTGGTTTTATTGCGCGGTGGCCGAGTCAAAGATCTGCCCGGCGTTCGATATCATATTGTGCGCGGAGTATATGACACCAGCGGAGTGGAAGGCAGAAAACAAAGCCGATCCCTTTACGGGACTAAAAAAGAAAAAAAATAAATAAAGTTAATTTATGCGTGGAAAAGCAGCCCCCAAAAGAAAAATTAATCCTGACTCTAAATATCAGCTAGTGGAAATAGCTAAATTTATTAATTATGTTATGCGCCGGGGCAAAAAAACAGTGGCCACTAAAATAGTTTACGATAGTTTAGAAACTATATTTAAAAAAACAAAAAAAGATCCAATTGAAACTTTTAAACTGGCGATTAAAAATGTTTCCCCTATAGTCGAGGTAAAATCGCGCCGCATTGGCGGAGCTAATTACCAGATTCCTATCCCTACTCAGCCTTCCCGTCGCTTTATTTTAGCGTCACGCTGGATTATTGAATCGGCTAAATCTAAAAAAGGAAAAAAAATGTCAGAAAAATTAGCCGAAGAATTAATTGAAGCGTCTCAAGGACAAGGTAACGCAATTAAAAAAAAGAATGACATTTATCGCATGGCGGAAGCTAATAAAGCCTTTGCTCATTTTGCCAGATACTAATTTATGAGTGAAATTCCACTAAAACAAATAAGAAACATTGGCATTATTGCCCATATTGACGCCGGTAAAACTACAGTAACCGAGCGAGTTTTATATTATACGGGAAAAAAACATAAAGTTGGCGAAGTTCATAAGGGCGAAGCGGAAATGGATTGGATGGAACAGGAAAAAGAACGCGGCGTCACCATTACCGCGGCGGCCACCACTGTTTTCTGGACACCTAAAAATAAGAAAGAACAAGTTAAAATAAATATTATTGACACGCCAGGACACATTGATTTTACAGCGGAAGTCCAACGTTCTTTGCGCGTACTTGATGGTGGAGTAGTTGTTTTTGACGGGGTGGCTGGAGTTGAACCACAATCGGAAACAGTTTGGCATCAAGCGGAAAAATTCAAGATTCCTTTAATTGCCTTTATTAATAAATTAGATCGGACGGGAGCCGATTTTTATTCTGACCTTGATTCAATTCATGAACGTTTAACAAAAAATGCTTATCCTATTCAATTACCGGTCGGCACCGAAGCTGATTTTAAGGGTATTATTGATTTATTTACCCGCCGAGCCCAAATTTATTTAGATGAAATGGGAAAAGAAATAAAAGATGAAGAAATACCGGCTGAATTAAAGGATAAAACTGAAGAATATCGGCATAAATTAATTGAAGCGATTGTTGAACACGACGATCAATTAATGGAACAATATCTGGAAGGAAAAGAACTGGCCATTGATGATCTTAAAAAAGTGCTACGTCAGGCCGTTATTAAAGGAAAAATCGTACCGGTTTTATGCGGATCAGCCTTAAAAAATAAAGGAATTCAAGCAATGTTAGATGCGGTTTGTGAATATTTACCTTCTCCCCTGGATGTTCCACCAGTAGAGGGAATTGTGCCATCAACCAAAGAAAAAACTACCCGCCGAGCCGATGAGAATGAACCGTTAGCCGCTTTAGCCTTTAAAATTGCCACCGACCCATATATGGGTCGTTTATGTTATTTCCGCGTTTATTCTGGAGTTATTACCGCTGGCTCATATATTTTAAATACGACCACTAATCATAAAGAAAGGATCGGTCGAATCGTACGGATCCACGCTAACCGACGGGAAGAAGTTGAAAGCGTTGGCGCCGGTGATATCGCCGCCATTGTCGGCATAAAAAACACCAGTACCGGGGATACCTTATGCGATATTGATCATCCTATTATTTTAGAATCAATTACCTTTCCCGAACCAGTGGTTTCAGTGGCGATTGAACCTAAAACCAAATCCGATCAAGAAAAAATGGGAATAGGTATTGCTAAATTAGTTGAAGAAGATCCAACCTTTAAAGTTAGAAGTGATGAAGAAACCGGCCAAACCATTATTTCCGGCATGGGAGAACTTCATTTAGAAATTATTGTTGATAGATTAAGTCGTGAATTTAATATTTCGGCTAATGTTGGCCAGCCGCAGGTAGCTTATAAGGAAACTATTACCGCGGAGACTAAAATTGAAGGCAAATATATTCATCAATCAGGCGGACGTGGTCAATATGGACACTGTTATTTAAAACTTGAACCCTTGGAAAGAGGAAAAGGGTTTGAATTTGTCGATGCCATTAAAGGGGCGTCTATTCCGCGAGAATACATTCCGGCCATTAAAAAGGGCGTAATTGAAGCCATGAGCGGAGGCGTTTTAGCCGGCTATCCTGTCATTGATATGAAAGTTACGGTTTATGACGGTTCCTATCATGAAGTTGACTCTTCCGAAGCCGCTTTTAAAATTGCGGCTGCCCGGGCGATCCGCGAAGGAGTTAAGAATGCCAAACCCGCCATTTTAGAACCAATTATGAAAATTGAAGTGGTGGTGCCAGAAAAATTCCTAGGAGAAATTATCGGCGACCTTAATTCTCGCCGGTCGCAAATCCAGGGAACAAAAACTAGGGGGCAAATGAAACTGGTTGAAGCAATCTCACCTTTAGCAGAAATATTTGGTTATACGACGGCCCTACGATCAATGACTGAAGGCCGGGGAAGTTCAACTATGGAATTCTTCCATTATGCTCCGGTGCCTCGTAAAGTTCAGGAAAAATTAACGGGAGAAGAAAATAAATAAAAATTTTAAAACCCTCGCCTCTTTATTTTAAGGTGAGGGATTGACTTTTTTAAAAAAATAAATTATAATTAAATATCTTATGGGGATGAACAATAATCGACGAAGATTGCAGATAAAAATTGCCTTTTGTCCTAAGGAAGACATAAAAAGTCTTAAAAACATATAAATGGCAATAGAAATATGGCCCTTGCTGTAGCTTAATAAGTTATAGTCATCGATATTCTTGATTCCTACTATTGAATATTGATGTTATTTAGTAGGATAAGGTATTGGAAACCGCTTGAAGTCCAATGCTGATCCAATCTCAAGCTAGGATTTTAGAAGTTTTGTCTAGTTTGAATTCTAAAATTCAAAAATTATCAACTAGACTATAAAGGTAGAAATTTTTAGCTAATTTCTTACGGACGCGGGAGAATTACCCGCCATCTCCACCATACCATTACTGATGGTATTTAAATAATTAATATAAATATTTAATCTTTAGTTTCTGAAATATTATCGCGTCAACAATAGAATAAGTGTTCCTAAAGTTCGACTAATTGATGAAAACAATGTTCATTTAGGCACGTTAGAAACAGAAAAAGCGCTTAAAATAGCGCAAGATAAAGGGCTAGATCTAATCGAAATTAGTCCTAAAGCTGATCCGCCGATTGCAAAAATTACTGATTTTGGTCAGTTCAAATATAGTCTAAAGAAAAAAGAAAAAGAGCAAAAAAAGCAAAAAAAAATAGGTGAAGTAAAGGGAATTCGACTAACCCCCAGGATTGGCAAGCATGATTTAGACTTCAGGGTTGAAAAAGCAAAGAAATTTTTAGCTCAAAATTCAAAAATTAAAATTGAAATGATTCTTAGGGGAAGAGAAAAAGCTCACTTTAGTTTAGCTAGAGATCTAATTAATCAATTCATCAGCCTTTTAGGAGAAGAAGTAAAAATTGAACAACTTCCGAAAAAACAGGGACACCGAATAATTGCCCTGCTTAGCCCACTTAAACAAGTTAAATAAATTATGAATAAGACTCGTAAAACAATTGCTAAAAGATTAATGGTCACTAAAACTGGAAAAATTTTGCACCGAACTTGCGGTCAAAATCATTTTAATGCTCGTGAATCAAGAAAAATTACTAAAAATAAAAGATCTGATAAATTAATTAGTAAATCTTTCAAAAAAACTTTAGCGCAGTGTTTGTAAACAAATTTAATTTAATATTAAAAAAATTTTCTTTATATTATGCCCAGAATTAAACGTGGTACAAGTCATGTCAAAAAAAGAAGGCGCATTTTAAAGGCAACCAAAGGCTATCGAGGTGGAAGAAGCACAAAAGTTAGATTAGCTAAAACCGCTATTAAAAAAGCTGGCGTTTATGCGTATCGTGACCGACGGAGAAAAAAAAGAGATTTTAGGGCTCTTTGGTTAATTAGAATTAATGCCGCTTGTCGTAATCTTGAAACAACCTATTCTAAATTTATTGATGGTTTAAAGAAAAATAATATTGAAATTGATCGCAAAATCTTGGCTAATTTAGCTGAAAACCATCCTAAAGCATTTTCGGAAATTGTTAAATTGGTCCGGTAGATCAACTGGTTAGATCGTCTGCCTGTCACGCAGAAGGTTGCGGGTTCGAGTCCCGTCCGGACCGCCATTTGTAAAGTAAAAGACCGTTTTTATAAACGATCTTTTTTATTATTCTAAAATACTTTTGAAATAATCAACTGGAACAATCTTCTTATTGCTTTTTTTATTTTAATCCAGGTGAAGTATTATACTACTATTTTTTAATGAATGATCTATATAATCCATATAAAAACCTGCGAAGTCGGCTCCCGGAAAATGGAATTAAACTCGAATCAATAGACTGTATCTTTCCGTCTCTTAAATAATATGGCCACTTGACTGCTGCATCCGCTCGAGAAAAACCATTCATATAAGTCATCCTCATATTACTAGACTCGTTAGAAGCTGAACCATGAACAATCATAACAGACCATATCATTACATCTCCCGGCCTTGCTAAATATACTTTTTCTTTTAAGTCTGGAAATAGTTGTCTAATTTGCTCTCTGCTAAAATGTCTTAAATTACTGAAATCATCGTGAACCAATCTAAGATTCCCTAATTTATGAGAGCCGGGTATATATTCAATAGCCCCATTATTTGGCGTAATCTCATCAACGACAATAATAGTCTGTAAATAACTATCTTTTATGTTGGTATATTCGTCATATGGTTGACGGAAAACAACGTCTTGATGCCAAGAAAAAGAATCACCATCTCCTGGCATTCTAAAATAGATCTGATTATTCAACTACTTTACATTATCCCCTAAAAACTCTCTTGCAATAATAATCATCCTTTCGTCCTGCCTAATTTTATTTAAGTATTTATTTTTTAAACACGGCCAATACATTAAAAGTGGAAAATCTTGACCAAAATTATTTCTTATTTCTAACTGATTGTGTTTATATCCAGACGGTTCACCTATTTTACATAAAGACATTAATGCTGCGGCACGAATGCAATCTACTTCTTGTTTTGAAAAAACTTGAGGAATATTTGCAACTCCATCTTTTTTATATACTTCTTTAGCCTCTTTTATTTTCTCCACTAAATCCATAACAAAATATAATTCTAATAATTAGTAAATTTTAATGCCATAATACTATATTAGTATTATGGCATATTTAATAATGGTTTACAAATTAGTAATCCAATCTTGGCCTTATAATATCAAATTTTTCATGTTCATCTCTTAAAAATTGGGTTCAAGTCCCGTCCGAACCGTTTTTTTTTTCTAAAATAGAGTTATTTACTCTATTTTTTATTATCAGTTAAATATAGTTTAAACTACTTGTGGATAACTAATTTGACAAAAATATTTAAAAAGGTAAACTATATAGTGTATATGATACACTAACTAATGGTGTATCAGAGAACCTTAAAAATAAGGAGGTTAAAATGTCTAAAAAAGCTTTAGTTATTGTTGATGTTCAAAATGACTTTTGCCCCGGTGGTACTTTAGCAGTTCCACAGGGAGATGATGTAATTAAACCCCTAAATAAAATGATTGCTTATGCTCGCCAACATAACTGGCTGATTGTTGCTTCTCGAGACTGGCATCCGATGGTTACTAACCATTTTCAAGAGTATGGCGGTCTTTGGCCTATTCATTGTGTAAAGGATACAAAAGGAGCAGAATTCCATTCTGATTTAAAGGTAGATGAAATCACGGTTGTTTCCAAAGCAACTGAACCTGATCAAGATGGATATTCGGCTTTTAATGGCTATAAAGATGATGGACAAACCCTTAAAGAATTCTTTGAATCCAATGACATTAAAAAAGTCTATATTGGCGGATTAGCGACTGATTATTGTGTTAAAGCCAGTGCGGTTGATGCAGTCAAATTAGGATTTGAAACCTTTTTACTGCTTGATGTTTGCCGGGCGGTAAACCTAAAACCCGGTGACGGTGAAGAAGCAGTTAAAGAAATGATTGACTTGGGAGTGAAAGTTATCAACACCCGGGAGGTGCAAAATGAAAAATCATAAAAATCGTCTGCCTTTGGAAACTTTTGACATTCCGATTCAAAAAATAAGACGAGGCTATTATAGTGCGGTTTATTTCTGGCGGGAAAAACAGATTTTAGAAAAACTAAATCATAGCAAACAAATATTGATGCAAGTTTTTCAGAAAAATAAAGCGGTTATTTGCGGAACCGATGAAGCGATAGCGATTCTGAAACTTGGCAGTGGCTATTACCGAAAACCAGAAAAAGCTTATAAACTCTTTGATCGTTATGTTAAAAATGAAAGAATTATTCGTGAATTACAAGCTTTAAGGAATTATAAAAAGCTTAAACAGTCTCTGGAAGAAAAAATACAATTAGAAATAGAACTGGATAACCTTTGGGAAAATAAATCGGCTGAACTGGAAATTAATTCACTTTATGATGGGGAACCAATAAACCCCCATGAAACAGTGATGACTATCGAAGGATTACCTCAATATTTTGCTCATTTAGAATCTATCTATCTGGGAATTTTGGCCCGACGGACATTGGTGGCCACTAATGTTTCCCGAGTAGTAGAAGCGGCTCAAGGAAAACCAATTTTATTCTTTGGCGACCGATTTGATCATTATTTTAATCAAACCGGTGACGGCTACGCGGCGATGTCTAGCGGTGTCTACGGCGTAGCGACCAATATTATGGGCGAATGGTGGGGTAATAAAAAAGGTATTGGTACTACTCCTCACGCCTTAATTGCCTGCTTTAATGGCGACACTACTGAAGCTACGTTAGCCTTTGCCCGGCAATATCCAGATGTCCCTTGTATTTCTTTAGTCGATTTCCATAATGACTGTGTTAAAACTAGTTTAGAAGTGGCTAACCGCTTTAAATCAGAAGGACTTGAATTATGGGGCGTCCGTTTAGACACTTCAGGAACAATGGTTGATGATTCCCTGATACGCAATAAACAATTGGGAATTGAACGGCCGACTGGAGTTAATCCTATTCTGGTTAATAATGTACGTTCGGCTCTTGATCGGCATGGTTATGATAAAGTAAAAATCGTTGTTTCCGGCGGCTTTAATCAGGAAAAAATTGCCTTATTTGAAAAACGCCAAGTGCCAGTTGATGCCTATGGCGTAGGTAGTTCTCTCTTAAAAGGCAACTATGATTTCACGGCTGATATTGTTTTGGTTGATAATCAACCAATGGCTAAGATTGGACGGCAATATAATCCAAATTCCAAATTAACTAAAGTAAATTGATCTTTATTAATAAAAAGAGCGGATTTAAATACCGCTCTTTTACTTTATTTAAAAAGGTTGACGCTTTAGTAATAGTTTAGTAACCTAAGATAGTCAGATCAAAAATTTATTCTGAAAGGAGGTAATTTTGTCCTTTAAAAAAATTAAACTCGGTCACATTAGATCGATTCCTATTTATATAGATTATAGCTGGTTTTTAATTTTTGGGCTTTTTGTTTTTACTCTTACTAGATATTTTGCTTTTTCTTTAAAGCTTGAATCGTTGTCATTCTTGCCATTAAGTATGGGAATAATTACGGTTATTTTAGCCTTTACTTGTTTTCTGATTCATGAATTAAGTCATTCATTTGTTGCTATTAAAAATGGCATTCCAATTAAGCATATTACTTTATATATGCTCGGATTAGGAGCTGCTTTATCTAAGGATATGGAAAATGCTGGACAAGAATTTAAAATAGCCATTGCCGGACCAATTGCTAACTTTATTATTGCCGGGCTATTAATCTGGCCAACCATAATACTTTTCCAGGGCTTGCCTGCTTATTATCCCATTTGGTTAATATTAGACTACCTGGTGATGATTAATATAATCGTTGGTCTTTTCAATTTAGCCCCGGCCTTTCCCTTGGATGGCGGACGAATATTAAGATCAGCTCTCTGGTTTATATTTAAAAACAAAATTAAGGCGACTAGGGCCGCCGTTTGGGTAGGAAGGTTTATGGCTGGTTTAATGTTTTTCATTGCCTTACATTATGGAATGATTATCATGCTTTTAATTAGTGTTTACATCTTTTTTATGGGCAATGCTGAATTAGCCAGACTAGAACAAAAAAAATAATCAAAAACCGAGCGATAAAATATCAGCTCGGTTTTTTTTATTATAAAATAAAAATGCTCCCAGGAGGAATCGAACCTCCATCTCAGGATCCGCAATCCTGTACTCTATCCGTTGAGCTATGAGAGCCCTAAATTTTCATCCATCGACCTAAACGGTCAATCAATGTTTCTTCTTTCTTTTCTAAATCTTCGGTTAAATAATTATTCAATACTTCACGGACTTTATCCACTTTTTGCTCTTCCAAAGGAACAGAAAAATCAGCAAAAAATGTATTTTTCAAATCAATATAAAGTCTTTTTATTTCCGGCGGCTTATAAACGAGGCGAAAATTATTAATATCATCCCATTCGTAAAATTTTTCACCGATGGTTATACCTTGTTCTCTAATTTTTAATTCGACCTTAGCCGGGGAACGACGAACTTGCAAAACCAAAACTAAACCAAATAAAATCAAAAAAAGAGCAAAAAGAAAATTAACTGTAATTATAGAATAAATAACAAGAACAGCTAAAAAAATGATAATAACTACATACCATGACCGCCCTCTCTCATACTGAATATATTCTGGAAATTGCCAGCTGAGAATAATTTTATCATTGTTATTTTCCGTCATAATTTTAATAATTACTTTATTATTTTAATTGATTATTTTCATAGTTTTTAAGCCAAAAATCGGCTAAACTCTCTTCTCCCAATTCAGCATAAAAAGACGATAAAACCATGGCTAAATTCTGATCATTGGGCCAAAGGGTGTAAGCATGATGAGTTTGGGATAAGGCTAAATTAAGATCACCTTGAGTAGCATAAATCTTAATCAATTTTCGATAGATAAATTTCAAATTTTCTGGATAAGGGGGAGAATATACCTTAACTATAAGGTAGGCTGATTTCTTTAATATGTCAATTGTTTTTTGGCTATCACCTACTTGCTGGTATATGTCAGCTAGGCTTAGATAAGCCCCAACCATTTCATTAACCACATTACGCTGATGCTCTAAATTTATATGAGGATGATTAATACTAGGATACAAAGCAATCGCTTTTTCACACTTTTCAATCGCCGCTGTCCAGTCTCTTTGATAAATTTTTAAATTACACCATTTATTATAAATCAGAGCGGTTTGAGGAGAAAACGCGGCCACCTTTTCAAAATTTTTCTCCGCTTCCATAAAATCACTTTCCTGCTGAGTTAAATAAGCTTTTTCCGCGTTTAACCAGGGCAGCCAAATTAAAGCTTCGATCGGCCGTTTGCTATAAGGAATCGCTGAGATATTTTTTATACCCAAATTAAGCCAATCAAGCTTTGTTTTAAAACTTGGACTTGATTTTTGGTTTAATAATTCCGAAGTAGAAATAAGAGCCGAAATTTGATACAAACTTAAGGCAAATTCTTGGCGAAAATAAGGATCATCGGGACTAAATTTAATGGCTCGCTGATGATTAATAATCAGCTCATTTAAATTCCATACCGCCTTAGCTTTTTTAGCGTTCTGAAGATAATAACTGGATAAATATAAACGACCATTAAACTGCCAAAAAGAAACTATAAGCAAAACTAAAAGGAGAAGGATAATTAAACTTTTCTGAGGAGTAAGCCCGCCTGGTTTGTCTAGATTTTGAGAAAACTTTGATGGGTCTGAACTAGCTGATTCCCTGGTTAAAATAATGACTAAAATAATAAAAAGACAAAAATAGATTATAGTAGACATAATGTGGAAGGAAAAAAGAAGGGAAACAAGATAACCAAAAAGTCCAGCCAAAATTAAAAGTACTAAAACTCCATTTTCTCGTTTATTTAAAAAATATTTTAATCCGCGCCAAAAAACACTACCAAGCCAAAATAAATAACTAACTAAACCTAAAAAACCAGCGATTAGCAGCATATCTAAAATGTCGTTATGGGCATAATCAAGATAAATATTAGGTTTTTCATACATTGCAAATTCGGGTTGATAATAACGGGGAAAATTAAAGCGTTGCGCCCCTAGACCATATCCTAAAATTGGTCTTTGCTTAATTAAATCTAAGCTGGCCCGCCAATGCATTAATCTATATTGGCCAGCCATTTTTAAATTGGCAAAAGTTTGAAGGCGGTATAGAGACGGATAATTGACTAATCGGGTATTATCAATCCCCTTTTTATTTATAAAAATAATCAAGCCTATTAAACTTAAAAAACAAAAAATAGGAATCATGGCTAATTTCTTATTTTTCCGCCATAAAAAGAAAAAACTTATAAAACCAATTAAAGCAATCAGTCCAATCAAAGCGCCTCGTGATTTAGTTAAAACTAAAGCTGAAATAAGCAATAAAACTGAAATAAAAGAAAGAATCCTTAAAAAAGACTTTTTTTTAATTATCCCAAATAAAGACAGGGGTATAACTAATAACAGCCAAGATCCCAAAAAATTCGGCTGGCCAATAGTTGAAAAAATTCGTTTAGTTAAAAATGGGTTATAACTCCATTCAAATGGTTCAAGTCCTAAAGCCTGAATAAATCCATAAATCGTCACTAAAAAAGAAGTTAAAGCCGTAATCAAAAGCAATCGATAAACCTGTCGATTGCTTTTTATATTTATAAGCAAGATTAGGGCAAAAACAAAAAAATGAAGCCAAGATAAATAGCCCATTCTTCTCTCCCATGAACCCCAAAAACTAAACCAAGGAACTTGAGAAAAAATAGTGGAAAGACCTAAAACAATAATAAAAATAAAGGCCGGCCATAAATATTTAACCCGAGACCATAAAAACCGCCTACTTGGCCAACCCTCAAGAACGAGTTTGACTAGATAAAAAAATAGTAATACTTCGGTTAAACCCTGAAATAAAATATTTTTAGGTATTTCAAAAGCATTATGCACTCCTCTGACTAAAAAAAGAGGAACTAAAAAAATAATTACCAACCAAATAAATTCTAAAATAAAATCTATTTTATTTTTTGGATTTTTTTCTAAAGACATATTAATAATTTCCCTTTTTTCTAATTATTTTAGCTTGGCCTTGACTTATAATAATCTCAGCTGGACTGGGTCGAGAATTATAATTTGAACT
>JACZVN010000052.1 GCA_022572625.1 Patescibacteria group bacterium
TTATTGCTTCAATCCTTGATTTTGCTTTTTTAATAATTTTTTTGAATTCTTGTATCTCAGCTGCTTGGAATGCAATTTCTTCTATTTCATCGGAATAAATTTTTTCCTTTTTAGCAGAATTTTGTTCAAATTTGTTCATAGTTTATAATGACTAATTAATATGTTTGTTATTTGGATATTTTTAAACACTAAAAATATCAATAATTATTTTTTTATTTTTCTCAGCTTCTTTGATACATTCCCTAAAGGTCAAATATTTAATTTTCTCATTCATTTTTTCGAGCACATAGGTAACTGCTTGTTTATAAGAATAACCTCGTCTACCTAGTTCATGCAAAAAGATTAACCCCCCCCTGAGCGTGACAAATTTAAAACATTCAGCATTTTTAACCACTTCCGCAATCAATGAGGTGGTTGGCACAGAAGCGTGGTGCGCTTGAATTGCATTGGCTATTATTTTCTGATCATTATTTGATACATTCCAGTTTTTAAGTTTTTTCAAAGCAAAATCCGCGCTTAAATTAGTATGATTTTTTCTGATTTTAGAATTTTTGTCCGTGTCAAAAATAGTATGGGCAAGATATAAAGAAGTCATCACTAATTTTTCATCAACCTTATATTTTTTAGCCAGTTCCTTTCCCTTGGCCGCCGCTATTTCTGTTAAGCCCCAGGCCGGCGCTCCATTTTTAACAGTCTGCTCGCGCATTAATTTTTTTGATTGTTTTACAATATTAATTATCATTATTTTAATTTAGATACATTGATATCCAGATTAAATATTTACCATTCCCGTATTTTACCCTCTCGCCAAAATTGACCAGATTCAATTGGATTAACAGCCAGGTTAAAAATTTCGTTTGCCGGTTGATCTGGAATCCGATCAGGCTTTTCCGTTTCACTTGCCACTACATTGCCCATGTCAGTCTGCACCCAGCCCGGATCTAAAGAAGAGACGAGTATACCTTGTTTTTTAAGACGGAAGGCTAGGGTGCGGGTATACATATTTAAAGCCGCCTTGGCCATTCTATAACTGGTTGATGTTTTATTATCTATGGGCGAGGAAAAAGATCCGTAGCCAGAGTCAATATTTATGATATGACTCCCTTTTTTAAAAAGTGGTAAAAGGCGCTCGGTAAAGTCTATCAAACCAAATAAATCAACTTCAAAGGTTTGGCGAATTTTTCTCAAGGTAACCGTTTCATCTTCAACATCAATAAGAATAGCGGCGTTGTTCACTAGGACGTCAATCTGGGAATACTCAGTTTTAATCTGTTCTATGGTTTGGCGAATGCTGTTTGGCGATCCCTGATCAAATTTAATCGTTTTTAGGTTACTATTTTCAAGCGGAATTTTAGTTTGGTTATAGGTGCCAATGACCTGCCAGCCCTCAGTTAAAAATTTTTTTGCCGTGGCTAAGCCAATGCCGCGGCTGGCGCCCGTAATAATTACATTTTTCATATTTATTTTTTTTTTACTGGTGCAGATTATTAAATATATATTTTAATTAAATTTTTTTAAAAAATGTTCAACTTCACGTTTAGACCACCAGGCAAAATCATTTGGTACAGTTTTCTTTGTGAATTCCACTACTTCTGTTATCCGATTACCAAACCGGCCGGTTTTTGGTTTTCCATTCAACCTAACTATGACCAGGGGAATAATCGCCCACTGGTTGTCTTTTTTTTGCATAGATGATTCAATGTCTACAACTTTGTACGATTTCACACTAATACCTGTTTGAGATTTTACAATCCGTTTTACGCATTGCTCGATCGATTCACCATAGCGGATCAGGTTGTGACAAAAATAGAGAAGCTCTTTTGAATATTTTTTTTCCATTGCCGGTGCCTCGTGTCCAGGGATACATGGCCGTCTTAGGGCAATATATTTTCCATTCCATTTTAAAATTATTTCAAAGGTAATATGGGTACCGCCCTTTACCTGGTATTTAAGCGGCTGGCCAAAATTAGCTTCTTTATTTTTCCAAATGTATTTAAAATTCATAGAATTAATTTTTTTTTATTCCCCCTCTTAAACCCTTTAAACATTAATTTAGAGCGATTTCGCCCCAATCTGTTATTCCACCGCGCTGATCAGATCAAATGTATCAACAATGGTTCCATTAATGTTTTTAAAATAGCAGTGAGCTTTATTTTTAACTCCATTTTCATTAAAAGCGCAAAAGAGCGCTCCATAGGTTGCCTTTTGATCAGCCGTATAAATAGACGCCCACCATGGTTTTTGTGCTAATTCATTATTTTGTCTACGAATATCTTTACCGCCTAGTCCTGAAACAAAGACAAACGTTTTACCTTTTTGGATAATTAATGTGTTCTCAGTTGAGGCAATGCGCTGAGTTTTAAAATTATCCATTAGGTTTGTTCGCGCATACGAGTGGCCATGTCCGGTGGCAATAAAAGCTCCTCCTTGACGGCATTCTTCATATGGACCCCAGCCCACTTCATTTTCTTTCTCCTCAATCTGCATTAAACGTTGATTTTTATGCCAGGAGCAAATCCGCCACAGGGCATTGGTATTGGCAAGCTGTTCTTGAATGTACTTTGCCTGATTAGTTCCAAGCGTTCCAGCGCCTGAAAGTATAAAAAATATGCCCTGGTATAGACAAGCTGAGTTAACCCCGATCTCTCCATCGCATTTTACCTGATCAATTTTTTTTAGTCGAGCCAAAAGTTTTTGTTCATATTCTGGCCACGCATAAAGATCATGATTGCCAATTGACGCAAAATAGGGAAAATCATCACCCAGGATATCAGTGATTTGTTGATCCCATAGATCAGGATTATTTTCATAGTCAAAATCACCCTGATGCAAAACCATGTCCGCTCCTTCTCTTTGTATGAGCGTCAGCACCGCTCGCGCGTCTTTTCCTAATCCCTGATCGCCAATAAAGGCAATTTTGAAATTTGGTGGAGTGGATTCATCTGCTCCTGTTTCATTATCCGTATTTAAAGATCTAATTTCCAGATCAGTAACCTTCTGATCAATTTTAGATGATTTCAGATTTAAAAAATAGTATCCAGTAAAAATGAAAATTCCAAGAATCAGGAGTATGATAAATGATTTAGTAATCTTTTTCATATACGTTTTCTTAATGGTGCCGAGGGAGGGACTCGAACCCTCAAATTCTTACAAGTGGACTCATTAATAAGTTCTGACTTTATTGATTATGCTAATAGTATTATTGCATTTGCTCCAAGTCAAGTTTATCGACTTTCCGGCCCAATTTTTTTTTGCGATCAATTAACTTTTTTTTCGGCATCACCGGCGTTTTTATGCCAAATATTTCTTTCAGCTCGGATTTTGAGAAATTAATTTTTTCGTGGAACCATTTTTTCTTGGTTGTATCAAATAGTTTAGTTTTTTCCGGAAATCCTATTTCAATTTTTTGTTCAGCATACATAATTTTCATATATTCCAAATCCCAATTTTTTTGTTTAATCTGCTTTGGCCCCCAGACAATATATTTTTTGGTTTTTTCTACAATTTTATCCTTGTATTTTTCTGGAATATAAATATCAATACCCCATAATTTTCTTTTTGCGCCATGGGCTTTGGCGGCCAGACCGCCAACTATCTGGAACGGAATTTTATTTTTATTGAGAATATTAGTAATCCATTGAAGCGCTTGTTTCGTATCTCTCATATTATTTTTTAATTTTTGAATACTGGTGCTGTATTTTAAAGATAGTTCGAACATTTTTCGCCGTCTGCGGCGGCAAGGAACCAGCCCCCAAAATCGCGGCTTCTCCGCGCCGATGACAATTTCAAGTTTTTCTTTTGCGGCAAATTCAAAAATATATGAAATCTCTATTTCTCAAATTACGGCCACGATTGTTTTACTATCTTAAGTGTGCGAAATATCTTCAAGGCAGTTTCCTGCTGGAACGATGTAAAATTTTCCCCGTAAAGGTTGAACCTTGTATGCATCGGGCCCTCATCTCCCAGTTTATCAAAGTAAACGCCAGTTATTCCGTTACTCGTGACTTTAGGAACAACAATTTTAGCTCTGTACCTATCAATGGTTTCGTAAGTCACGATGTGATTGGGGTCATTGTCTTCTACAAGCGAATTAGAATACCAACCGAAATCAAAACGAAGTTTTGCGCTGTCACCGACAAATTCACCGACATAGGAATCTATGCCCTGTAATTTATTAAATTTCCAATAGGGAGGTAAGGATAGTGTGAATGAACCAGCATCAATAAATTGCCAGTTTGTTGGCGTTTCATTTGTGAGGGGTGTTGTTAGCTCAGATATTGGTGATCTATTGATTAGAATAAAATATCCTGCAATGCCAACTATGGCAACCACTAAAACAATGAGCACTATATTTACAAATCTTCTTTGGTTCATATATGCATTGTAAAAAAATTAATTCTCGACTTTATGATTAAAAAATTTTCTTTTACTAAAATGTGGTTCGAGCCGATATTTTTAACAGGTTCTTTAGCCCTTGATTTTTACCTTATCCCAAGATTGCTTCGCTCCGTCATAAAGACCTTTTATTAAAGCCGCCAAACGGAACTGTGCTTCTTGATTTAGATCGTGAGCGTTAATGCCGATTCGCTCGCAGAATGTAAAAACCAGAGGA
>JACZVN010000053.1 GCA_022572625.1 Patescibacteria group bacterium
ACGCCATCTCGTAGGCCTCCCAGAGGATTGTGTCTTTGATATACGGGTTAAGGTTTTGGCCTTCGCGCATGAAGTCTCTTTCAACTTGCATCCTGATGCTATTCACGGTTATACCCCTCTAATATTGGGTCGATACACTCTTTGTAGAACTTTTCAACAAGGTCTTTGCCTAGAACGCTTTCCATTGCTTCCGCTACGGCATACCCAGTACATCCGTTGCACATTCCATCCCTGGATTTATCGCCCGTGTAGTTCTCTGTGCAAAATGGCCTGCCACACTGAGTGCAGCTAAAATTAACTTGGTCGTATGGTTCTCCCATTATGCTGTCTCCTTCTCGTTTAGCTGTTCTATCATCTCGGAAAATGAGCAGTCAGCAGGGGGTGGGAGTTTGCGGAGGCTAGACTCCATTGCTAGTCCCTTGAAACCAACAAGAGCATAGACCCAGCCCGTGTGCGGACTCCGGGGCTTTTTACTGACAAAGCCCGAAACCTTTGCATCTCTGAACCATTCTAACGACTCAATTTCTATCCTGTCGAAATTGCTTTCCCCAACCCAATAAGTCCTCACAGTTTCCCCAGCTTCAAACAGTGCCTTATTCATGTCTTACTCCCTTTTATACCCGCTAATAATTCATTTAGTAATCTCTCTACTTCTGCCTTGTCCTTCCGTAATTGCTCTATTTCGGCTTTGCAGTCTTGAAGTACATCGTGAAACCTGTAATCTCGGCTCTGTAACTGTTCCTCTATCCTCTCAATCAGGCTCATCACTTACTCCCGGTGTGCTTGGCTAATACTTGATGCTTCCCCCAATTGTCCATCTGTTCTTCTGTCATTTCGTCAGGGCAGTATTCCAGCATTAACCAATCTATTTTGGCTTGTAGCTGCTCTATTGTGGCTTTGCAGTCTTGGAGTAGCAGTAGGAAGTTTTTCCTGTCTACGTTCACCCACACCTTGGGGGCGTGTCGCCTCAGCGTTTCCTCTTCACTCTCCATCCTCTCAATCAGTTCCATTATCCACCCCCGCTATGTGCGGCAATCCTAGACTGCATAAAAGTCTTGAAAGAGGTTTTAATAAATCCGCCTAACCTTTTATTTGTACCGGCCCATGCCCTGCCGGTTTTTTCTTTTGTTAAATCAGTGATGACCATTCACGATATCGGTTTTAAAAGACATCCCCAGCATTATTCTATTTGGCAACGGATTTATTATTCATTTGTCCATTGGTGGGGAACGATCAGAGCCAAACAGATTATTGTTCCTTCAGTTTTTACCCAAAAAGAGTTAACCAAATTATATCATCTGTCAAAAGATAAAATAAAGGTTATTCCCTTGGGTTATGATCAAGAAAATTATTTTGTTAGAAGAGATAGAAATGAAATGGAAGCAATTCTAGCGCAATACAAAGTAAAAATACCTTATTTTTTATATGTCGGAAGATTAGAAAAAAAGAAGAATATTAAAGGTTTAATTCAGGCTTACGAACAATTAATAATCAACCACCAGTCATCAATAATTCCCAGTTTAGTTTTAGTTGGTCAGCCTGGTTATGGCTATTCTGAGATAGAAAATAAAATAAAGAAAAATAAAAATATTATTTCTCTTGGCTATTTTCAAGATCAATATCTAACGATTTTATATAACCTGGCCGAAGCATTAATTTTCCCTAGTTTTTACGAAGGTTTTGGAATTCCAGTTCTTGAAGCCATGGCTTGCGGTTGTCCGGTTTTAGCCAGTCAGGCCGCTTCCATTCCCGAAGTCGGCGGTCAAGCGGCTTTATATTTTAATCCCCATGATATTAATGAAATAACCCGGTTGATGGAAAAAATTATCAAGGATCAAGAGTTAAAAAAAGATTTAAGCGCTAAAGGATTAGCCCAAGTAAAAAATTTTTCCTGGGAAAAATGCGCCGAAAAAACTTTAAAGGTTTTATTAAATACTTAATAATAATTATAAAATTAAAACAGGAAAATGTTATTTATTTTCCTGTTTTTTTTAAACAAATAAGTAAATGGAAATATAGATCCGGCCTGGTTGGATTTTATTTTTTTCTAATCTAAATTTATAACCGAGGATCAGCCGTGTATATTCTACTAAAGGGTTATAACGTCTTTCAGAAATAATTTGCACATCAATCTGATAGAGTCCCGGATGATTAGAAATAGTGTGAGAAATTATTTTTCCGCCGCTATAACTAGTGCCTAAAAATCTCATCTTTCGTCGAAATTCTATTTCACTATAAAAGAATTTAGGTACTTTATCTCTTAAAGGCATAAAATAGCGATGAGTGATTAATCCCTGCCATTTCCCAATTCTGGTCTTTAAAACCAATTCTGGTATTAACTGCCTTTTTTGAGGTTCTATTTTCATTTTTTTTAATGAGAATAAGCTTTGGACGTCAAATTCAGTCATACAAGATATCCACCAACCCCTGGTTTCCCAAAGCGGCCCTGTTTTTAAAACCCAGCTTTGAAATTTTTTATCTTGATGCCTAAAACGAAGCTGAGCGCCTAATCTGCTTTTTTTATCAACAATTCTTAAATGACTTTCACCAGCCAAAGAAAGACGCATCCGGATATTTAGTCTAGATTTTAAACTATTTATGTCTGAGAAAGCAGTATTTGGAAATAAGATGCTAATAATAATTAATAAAATTAACCACTTTTTTCTCATCGTCTTCGTTCCTTTTAAGTTTTAATGGTCAAAGGACTATTAATTACTTTAACAGATCGATCTGGGCTTGTCGAGGAGCGTAAATTATGATAGAATAGTTTTATATGAAGATTATTGGTCACCAGAAGATTATTCAATTTTTACAAAAAAGTATAGACAATCATAAGCTGGCGCATGCTTATTTATTTTATGGACCAGAGCACATTGGAAAAACTATCGTGGCCGAGAATTTTATTACTCGCTTGTTATGTCTAAAAGGAAAAAGTTGTGGCCGCTGTTTAGGTTGTAAACAAGCGCTAAAACATATTCATCCTGATTTAAATTGGATTTCTGATTCGCCAATCGGTATTGATTCTATTAGAGGGGTTATCAAGTTTGTTAGCTTAAAACCCCTAGTCGCTCCCTATAGAGTTGTTATAATAGAGCAGGCCGATACTTTAACGATTCAAGCGGCCAATGCATTTTTAAAATTACTTGAAGAAGCGCCGGCCAAATCAATTATTATTTTGATTACTAAAAATTTACATTATTTGCCGGCCACCCTTCGCTCTCGCTGTCAAATTTTAAGATTTAGTTTACCGCCCAAAGAAGAATTAGTTAAATTTTTTAAAAGCCAGTTCAACCTTAAACAAGAAGAGATTAAAAAATTATTATTTTTATCTTTATCTCGACCCGGTTTGGCTATTAAACTGATTCAAGATCCTGAAGCGATGGATAAATATCAGCAAGTGATTAATAAGTTCATTAATGTTTTATCAGTCAATAATTTTGAAGATAAGCTTAATTTGACCGGTTTTATTTTAGATTCAGCTTCGGATAATCTAAATCATCTATTAATGGTTATTAGAATGTTGATTCTTGCTAAGTTTGACGACCGATCAATTGACGGGAAGTTTAATCAGGTTTTTCAAAATCTGGCTAAAAAATATGATCAGGAAAAATTAGTGGAGATGGCCTATCAGGTCTTAAATACCCAGTTTTTACTCCGTTATAATGTTAACCAACGGTTAGCCATAGAGAATTTACTTATTAATATATAATAATTTTAATTTAAAAATCGTATGCGGATAATAGGAATTTTAACTATTTTTATTGTTTTTAGTCTATTAATAACAGGCTGTGTTAATATAAAGGATCCCGCCGCTGGCGGTGTAGGCGGCCTTTTTAAGTCAACAGATGGCGGAGAAACTTGGCAGCAAAAAGTAGATTTATTAAGTTTATCTGACCAAAAGCAAACCATAAATAATGTTAATGTAACCGGGTTAGTATTTGACCCCCAGGACACTGGAACATTATATTTAACCACGAAAAATTACGGGGTTTTTGTTAGTTTTGACGCAACTGAATCATGGGCTAGTTTAAGTGGATTACCATTAGTCAAAATTAATTCCATTGTGGTTCATCCATTAGCTAAACATATTGTTTATTTGGCTGTTGGTAATCAAATATTCACTAGCCGTGATGCTAATCGAACCTGGCATAGTATTTATTTAGAAGCATTAACCGAGGTTGATTTAACTGTTTTAATGATTGATCCAACCAGGCCAGAAAGTATAATGGCTGGACTTTCCGATGGCCGAATAATTAAAAGTGACAATGAAGGTTTGAGCTGGCGAATAATCCACAATTTTAGAAGCGAGGTAAAACAGATTTTAATTAATCAAAATAATAACCAAGTCATTTATATTACAACTAAAGGAAAAGGAATTTTTCGTTCTATTGATGGGGGAGATAATTGGCAATCATTGGACCAAAGTTTAAAGAGTTTTCGGGGCGGTCGAGAAGTAACCAAATTAATTGGCGATGTCCAGAATGAAAATTTCTTAATCAGTATTAATGAATATGGTATGCTTAAGACCGAAGACGGGGGTAATACTTGGACTGAGTATAAACTATT
>JACZVN010000054.1 GCA_022572625.1 Patescibacteria group bacterium
CTTTTGGCGATTAAAGATTTAATTAATTATTCCTATCTATTACTGGTTTTTCCTTTAGTGGAAGTTTTAAAAAAGTTAAGTTTTCAAAAAAATGTTTTTAAGTTCAGTTTAGCGGCCGTTATTGGCATTAGTATACTGACGATAATTATTTTTATTTTTTTTGTTACTAATTTAGTGGAGGTTCATGATCCTTTTTATTGGTGGTGGCGAGAAGTGGCCATTGGCAAGGCTACTTATACGGGTAATAATTTTTACCGAATTGTTACCCCGGCCCATTTATTGATTTTACCCCTGCTTTTAATTTTTCTAAGTTTTTTGGCTTCGGTTCGATTAAAAATAAATCAGTTGGTTAGAAAAAAAATAATTTGGCTGGCCGTCTTAGCCAGTTTGGCTATTTTAATTAATTTTTCCCGGATTTATTTTTTAGGATTTTTAGCTGGTTTAGTTGTTTTAGCTTATGGTTTACCCTGGCGGCGTTGGTTGATTTTTTCTTTGATAGTCATTATTATCTTAGTATTGGAGTTTGGAGCTATTTATACTTTAGTGAGTGGAGGAGAAGGATTTTATGGCTTGCAATTTTTAAAACAAAGAATAAGAAGCGTGATTTCACCGGAAGATGAATTAAGCTCTTTAACCCGGATTATTATCCTGCCTCGTTTAATTGAGCAGATTAAGGACCAGCCGATTTTTGGTCAGGGATTAGGGGCAACCATTACTTATCCCGACCCGATAACTAATGAACAAAAAACCACTTTTCATCTTGATTGGGGATATTTGGAAATCTGGCTTGAATTGGGTTTATTGGCTTTAATGGTTTATCTAGCTATTTTATCTTTAATTTTTTATCAAGGCTGGCAAAAGATTAGATCTTTGGGATCAGATCTTTGGCAGCAAAGACTGACTATTGGCTTATTAGCCGGTTTGGCCAGCTTGGCGGTGGCTACCATAACCGGTCCGTTTTTGTTTCATCCTTTGGGTATTTTTTATTTAACTTTTACGGCCGCTTTTGTACTTAATCAACCAACCTATGATTCCTAAGCTTTCTATTCAAATTATTACGTTTAACAACCGGCAGTTTATCAGAGACTGTCTGGATTCGCTTTTTAAGCAAACTTATCAGGATTTTTATATCCTCATTATTGATAATGCTTCTAATGACGGTACGCTTAAATTTATTCAGGATCAGTATTCAATTAGCCAAATCAAAAAGAATTTTAAAAGTTCGGCTAAACTTTTTGTTTTTCGCAATATAAAAAATATGGGCTTTGCTCAAGCCCATAATCAAGGTCTGAAAATGAGCCAATCCGAGCTGGTTTTAGTGCTTAACCCGGATATTATTTTAGAACCTAATTTTTTAGAAAGATTAATTAAGGTTTTAACTAATGATGAGAAAATAGGCAGTGTCGGCGGCAAGTTGTTAAAGATTAGATTAGGAGATTTAGAACTCCAGGAAAAAATTAGAACCAAGCTAATTGACAGCACTGGTTTGACGATTTTAAAATCACGGCGGGTGATCGACCGGGGAGAGGGGGAGGAAGATCAAAAACAGTATGATAAAAAAACTAAGGTCTTTGGTATTTCCGGCGCTTGCGTTTTATACCGCAAACAAGCCTTGGAAGACGTTAGAGTTTTAATTGGTCAAGTAAAAGAAAAAATTGAATATTTTGATCAAGATTTTTTTGCCTATAAGGAAGATGTTGATTTGGCTTGGCGCTTAAATTTGCGCGGCTGGCAAGCCGTTTACGTTCCTCAGGCCAAAGCCTATCATTTTCGCGCTGGTGCTTCGATTAACCGGCGGTTTAGTCAGGCAAAGTTAATTAATTTTCTTTCTTTTCGCAATCATTTATGGATGCTCTTAAAAAATAATTACGCTCAAAATTTTTTAATCCACTTCTTTTATATTTTCAAGTATCTAATAAGCAAGAAAGTATATCTTTTATTTACCCAACCCTTAGTTTTAGTCAAAAGCGGATTTTCTTTTTATACTGGATTACATAAGATGTATCAAAAAAGAAAGTATATTTTATCTCGGGCTAAAGTTAGTCCTAAGGAAATGAGAAAATGGTTTCAATAATCATTGTTAATCACAATCAAAAAAACCTTTTAAAACAGTGCCTAAGAAATATTATTGAGGCTAAGATTGATTTAAGCGTCGAAATTATAGTGATTGATAATAATTCCACTGATGGCAGCTCCGAGTTTTTATCTGAATTTAAAACTCAAGCTTTGCCGGTTCAGGTTGTTTTAAATAAGCAGAATAGTGGTTTTGCCAAAGGTAATAATCAAGGGATTAAATTGGCCCAGGGTGAATATATTTTAATTTTAAATCCTGACGTTATTGTTTTACCCAAGGCCATTACCAAGCTGGCTAAATTTTTACAAACTCATTCCGACGCGGCCATGGTTGGTCCGCAGCTCCTTAATCCTAACCAAAGCATTCAAAATTCTTGTTATCGTTTTCCTCGAGTATACACCCCGGTTCTTCGCCGCACTTTTTTAGGCAAATTACCCGGATTTAAAAAAGAATTGACCCGTTATTTAATGCTGGATTGGGACCACCAGGAAACCAGGGAAGTGGATTGGTTAATTGGCGCTTGTTTAATGATTAAGAAAGAAGTTTTAAATAAAATCGGTTTATTAGATGAACGTTTTTTTCTTTACTTTGAAGACGTTGATTTAGCCCGCCGGATCTGGCAGGCCGGATTTAAAGTCTATTATTATCCGGCCGCCAAAATGTTTCATTTTCATCAGCGTCTTTCGGCCATTCATTCTACTTTCCCATCCTTATTTTCTAAAATTACCTGGATTCATATTACCAGCGCTTTAAAGTATTTTTTAAAGTGGGGTTTTAAAAAAAATAAAAAAGGCCAGGAATAATTTCCTGGCCTAAAATTTATGGGTATGAATAAGTTTAACCCATTGAAATGTTATGATCTGGTTGAAATATTTTTTGCTGCTGTTCTTTATTGTTCTCCGGCCAATCAATCACTACTTCATCAATTATTTTTAAAGCCGTAGTTAGGTCAGCTTCAACTGATTGAACGCCAAATCTTTTGCCGGTTTGATCTCGGTCGTCGCCCACAAAAGTGACACTCCGTTCTAATTTGCCGTCTTGGGTGGCAAAGGTCATCATCACTCGGCCGGCCAGGCAAAAACTGCGTAGGGTTGTTTTGCCAAATTTTCCGCTCATTCCTTTAAGTTTGCAATTGTCAATCAGATCATACATGCCTTGGCGGTAAACCTGACGCAGAAAAGTATGAAAGGATTGTTCTAAAACAGTATCCTGAGCCATTAAATAATTTTCAACTTGCTGGCTCAATTCTTTATCGTCAGTCACCTTATTAAGCAGATCTTTAATCATCCGGATGGTTGACCATCGGTCCAGCCCGCCAAATTCTATTTCCGTTAATTCCGGAATTGTATCTCTTTCCCTGGCTTGAAGAAATTGTTTACGATATTTTATTATAAAGGGATCTTCATCATATTGAAGACGATCAAAAGCTTCAACTATATGTCTGGCTAAATAATTATTTATATCCGGGTCGCCGTCATGATAGCTAACAACATGATTAAAAAAGTAATAAGCCAAGTATTTAAGTAGCACTGCTTCACCCCTAGCCTTAGGTGTATCTGATGAAATGGTAAAGCTTGATAATTTGCTTGTAAATTTTGATAATTGCATTAACATCTCCTTGGTAAAAATTATTAATTTTATTTTAAAGAACTACTACATAATTGAGGATAGCAAAAAATTGTTCTTTTGTCAATACTGGGAATTGCCATAATTTTAATTTATGATAAACTCTTTAAGAGCGAAACATTATTAATGATCGGGGGTCGTCTAATGGCAGGACACCAGGTTTTGGTCCTGGGTATCGGGGTTCGAATCCCTGCTCCCGAGTTTAAAAAAATAAAATAAATTTAAAAAATATGGGAAATTTTAAACGAGACAATAGATTTAGTGGAAGAGAAAATAGTAGGGGATTCTCCGGTCGGGATTCAGGAGGGCCAACAATGCACGGGGCTACTTGTGACGAATGCGGAAAAAAATGCGAAGTACCCTTTAAGCCAAGATCAGATAAACCTATTTTCTGTAATGATTGTTTTAGGAGTAAAGGAAATACAGAACCGAGAAGATTTGGCGGAAGAAGTTCTGGCGGAAGAAGTTCTGGTGGAAGAAATTCTGGTGGAAGAAATTCTGGCGGAAGAAGTTCTGGAAGGTTCGGTTCTAGTGATACAAAAATGTACGAGGCGGTTTGTGATAAGTGTGGGGAAAATTGCGAAGTCCCTTTCAAACCTACAAGTGGTAAGCCGATTTATTGCCGCCAGTGTTTTGATCAGGGAGGCAAAGGCAAAGGTTCTGATCAAACAGGCAAGCAATTTGAAATAATAAATACCAAGCTTGATAAAATTTTAGGATTATTAAATCCCGCTAGCTCTACCGAAAAGAAAGAAAAGAAAAAAACAATCAAAAAAACGAAAGTTGCTAAACCTAAAAAAGTAAGCAAGGGTAAAGTTGAGAAAGCGGTTGCTCCTAAAAAAGTAAAAGTAAAAAAGAAAA
>JACZVN010000002.1 GCA_022572625.1 Patescibacteria group bacterium
TCTGCAATAACAAATTTTCATAGAATAGCAAGAGTGTTTTATTTTCTTAGCTTTCTTATTCATTAATTAGGAAAGAATTAGTACATCCTATTGTCTTAAGATGAGCAATGGCCGTTTTTTCATCTTCTGTTGGTAAATTATTTTTTATTTGGCTAATTACTGCCAAATCCTGTACCAACTCAGAACGTTCTCGTGGATATCCACGACGCTCATCACCTGTTTTCTTTATAACGGCGTACTCAATAGCTTCCTTATAATGTTCCCATTGTGCTTTAGAAAGTTTTGCTCTACGGGCATAACAATTTGCCCGAGCAAGTACTACTTTTACATAAGGAAAAGTAAACTTATGATTAACCATTATATCAAATAAATCAGAACCATTTTTTTGTTTTTTTTCCATAACTTGTATGGCGCCATCACACCGTCTGTACCCAGGAGCTAACTCTGTTGCTTTTTTGATAAGTTGTTCTTTTGTTGGTGGTTTAAAGTATACTGTTCTATCTGCACGCCCAGGGCGTTTAAAGGCTGGATCCAAATCACCTTCACGATTGGTAGCAAAAACAAATAAAATATTTTTATTCTTTTCATATTCATCCATCTCAACTAATAATTGATTAAGTGTAGCGCGTGTGTTAGTACTTGCCGAACCTTCACCCATATCACCCCGACATCTGGCCACCGCATCAACTTCATCAATAAAAACAATTGTCAGTTTGCCTTCATTTTTTGGTTGTGTAGCATGTTTATCAGCCTCTTGTCGATAATAATTAAAAGATGCTTTAACGTAGGCTGCGCCATCACCAGCAAAACCAGTATTTATATCTGAGGCATCTTGTTTAAAAAACAAATAACCATTTTCTCCCGCAAAGGCTTCAGTAAAATAACTTTTACCAGTTCCAGGAGAGCCAACTAATAAAATACCTCTTGGTCTTTCAGCATGTCTTCCAGCTTGAATATCCTCAGTATATTCTTGCAAGTCATCAAAAATATCTTGTTGATCGTCTGAGATAGGCCCCATTAAATTAGCTTTGGTAAGCTTTGGATCTCTCTTTGTTAACTTGGCCCGTTCAACATAACCTTGTTGTTTTTCTCTGTCTTGTTTTGTGCCATTTGAAAGCACCATTTTTTGATTATAAAAATCCTCCCTTAATTGTAAGGTAGTTCTATATAAACTATTCATAAGAAGTGAATGATCTTTTACAAGTTGTTGAAGTTCATCAATAGAAACTTTCTCTGTTACATGTTCTTCATTTGTAATATGAGTTCGAGCCCTCATGTCATAACAATGTATGGTAGAAAAAAGCACCCCAAGTATTAATGTAAAAAGTTTATTTATTCTCATGAGTTTTCCAGTGCAATACATAATCCGAAAACAAAACCACCTAGGGCTCCAACTCCAGCTCCTATAATAGTTCCTGGTCCAGGGCTTGCGACAGTACCTATAACACTGCCCCCGGCAGTCCCTTTACTGGTTGTTTCTACAACATATGCCGCTTTATCCCAATTTGACCAAGGTAATTTTTTTCCCTCTTTTAGAAGCGCCTCAGACATGTGCTTATAATCAATGGCCTCACATTCTCTCTTCGCATTTCTCTTGGTATTAAGAACCAATCTTATTAATGTACGAACCGAAAAACCCTCTGTGGATTTAGCCATCCTATTAAAAGTCACTCCTTCTTTTATTCTGCGACCACAAATACTAAAATAATAATTAAGAATAGCTAAACGATTTTCCTCATTAGGCAATGGAAAATCAACTGTATCAAAATGATCTGACATTGTAAAAAATCCATCTATGGCATCAACTTTTTGATTAGTTGCTACAATAAGCAGAATCTTTTCATTATTATTTCTCAGTGGATCCATTTCTGAAGACAATTCAGTAATTGCACTTTTCATGTTAGGAGTCTGCCCTCCGCCAATAAACTGAAAATCATGAATATCATCAATAAAAATGATACATGGTTTATTAAGGTTTGCTTTTTTAAATAAGTTGCGTACCCTAGCAGGACCAACGCCAACAAAAATTTCTACAAATTCTGAACCGGCAATGGGAAAAAAGGGAACATCAGCTTCTCCAGCCACGGCTTTGGCTAATAAAGTTTTGCCGACACCGGGCAGACCAATCATTAATGCTCCTTTTGGTATTTTTCCTCCGAGGCGGGAAACTTCTTTTGGATTTTTCAAAAATCTAATTATATCTTCTAATTCCTCTTTTACTTCATCTATTCCACCCACATCTTTAAAAGTAATGCGTGGACCACTAAGTTTTAATTTAGCGTTTTTTGTCCGCGTAAACTTTTTAAGAGATTGAGACTGATTTGCTTGGCCTCTTATAAGACTAAGAAAAATAAGAAACGGGCCAACAAATAATAGTGTCCAAAATACACTTCGTAAATGGATTATCATTTGGGGTGAACGGTCGTTAAAATCAATTTTCATCCCTTCTTCCCCTTTTTCTTCAATTAACGATTCAAGATGAGACTGAAGATTATTAGTGGTCGGAACCTTAGTAAAAAATTTAGCATTTTTTTGCTTAAGATTTGAAGAAAAAGTTCCCCAAACTTTTCTTTCGGTAGTAAAATAGGTCAAACTTACAATTTGATCTTGATCAAGAAAAGCTCTAAAGTCTGAATAAATTATTTTTTCTCGTTTTTCTATTAAAGGGCTACTATCAGCATAAACAAGCCAACCAAAAGAAATTATAAAAATTATGGCGATTAATAATAATTTTACGGTTAAGTGATTATCTTGATAAACAGTTTTAAGTTTTTTTAGCGGACCATCTATTTTCGAAAGAGCGCTTTTTAAAAGAGCGATTATCAATTTTAACATGATTATCTTTCCTTATTTTAGATTTTAAAGAACATATAGATAAATTTTAATAAATAGGTAGATTTTTGTCAAGAGGTTTAATTTAAAAAAAAGCGCTTACTATGCGCGATATTTTATATGCTAATTGCTCCTCTGGTGCCCCTGGAAGGACTCGAACCCTCATCACTGGTTCCGAAGACCAGAGCTTTATCCCTTAAGCTACAGGGGCTTCTTTTGATATTAAATTTTATTCTTTAGTGATTTCTTCCGGATAATTAGCCCGAGTTAAGGCCGTCTCGATAGTAATTATTTTATTACGATAAAGTTTTTTTAAATCCTGTTCTAAAGTAGACATTCCATCTTTCATTCCTGTTTGGAGAGCAGATCTGAGTTGGGCGATTTTATTTTCTCTAATTAAATTAGCCACCGCCGGAGTATTAATAAGTAATTCTCGGGCCGCTACTCGACCACCACCTATTTTAGGTAAAAGGTGTTGAGAAATAATCGCCCTTAAAGCTAAAGCGACTTGTAATCTTATTTGTTTTTGCCGGCCGGTTGGAAAAATATCAACTATCCGATCAATAGTTTGGGGAGCATCAGGGGTATGTAAAGTAGCTAAAACTAAATGACCAGTTTCGGCCAAAGTAATCGCCAGAGAAATTGTTTCTAAATCTCTCATTTCACTGACTAAAATTACATCCGGATCTTGCCTGACAATATGTTTAAGAGCTGATTCAAAAGAAATCATATCTTTATTTAATTCTCGTTGAGAAATAATACTTTTTTTAGATTTAAAAATAAATTCGATTGGGTCTTCCAGAGTTATAATATGGCAAGCTCTTTGTTGATTAATATAATCTATCATTGCCGCTAAAGTAGTTGATTTCCCACAACCGGTTGGTCCAGTGACTAAGATTAAACCGTTTTGTAATTCTGCTAGTTTATAAGCACGTTCAGGCATAGAAATTTCTTTCATGGTTGGTATCTTTGGCCAAATAAGTCGAGCTGTTAAAGATAAATGACCTTTTTGCCAAAAAATACTGATTCGAAAACGAACATCATTTTCAATTTGATGTGAAAATTCTAAATACTTTTTTTTAAAAAGCTGGTCTTTTTGTTTCGTAGTAATAATTGATTCGATTAAACTTAAAATAGTTTTATGTTCAAGTTTTGGCCAGTTTTTAGCTGGTCTAAGAAGACCATCCATTCGATAATAAATTGGTAAATTGTGAGATAAATGGACATCAGAAGCTTTTAAAGCAACTGCCCCATTAAAAATTTCTTTAATCGTCATAAAATTTTAAGTTTGTACTCTTTCTACGTATTTATTATTTTCTATATTAATTCTAATAACATCATCCTTTTTAATGAAAATAGGTACGTTTATTTTAGCCCCAGTTTCTAAGATTACTGTTTTAGTGGGTATCGTAGCCGAATCTCCTTTAATATTTGGTGGTGCTTCAATCACTCTAAGGTCTATTTTTTTGGGTAATTCTATATTAACTGGGATTTTATCAAAGATAAGGACTTTGACTTCAGTTCCTTCTTTTAAAAATTTTTCTTGTTCAGCTAAAATTGAGCGATCAAGAAAGAACTGTTCATAAGTGTCATTGTCCATAAAAAAAAATTTATTTCCTTCAGCATATAAATAATTGGCTTTTGATTTTTCAATATCAGCTAATTCTATTTTATCTGAAGTATTAAAAGTTTTTTCTAAAACTTGTCCGGTAATCAAATTTTTTAATTTGGTTCTAACGTAAGCTCCGCCGCGGGCGGTTCTTGAATGCTGTGAGAAAATAATTATATAGGGCTCATTATTAAATTTAATTACCCGCCCGATTTTTTTAAGATCACTAATACCCATGTCTATTTTTTGACAAATGGCAATAAAGCCATAATCCGGGCTCGTTTAATAGCCCGGGCTAATTTTCTTTGGTGCTTAGAGCAGGTTCCTCTTTTACGTTTTGGTAAAATTCTCTCATAAGCCGAAATAAACCGACGTAAAAGTTCTATATCTTTATAGTCGATTTCTCTGATATTTTTAATACAAAAATAACAATGTTTTTGATTAGTATTAGAGTTCATATTTTAAATAATTTTAAAATGGAATTTCTTCAACATTAATTTCTTCCATTTCTGGAGGATTTGATTTGTTAGTTGTCGGTTTAGCTGTTTGAGCGTCTGATTTTTTACCTGACTGAGGTCCTAATTGTAATTTTTCAGCAATAATATCGGTCCGATATTTTTTATTACCTTGTGGATCTTCCCAATTTCTAGTTTGTAATCTTCCTTCGATATAAACCAGGCTACCCTTTTTTAAAAATTGTTGAGCAATTTCTGCTAATCTTCCCCAAACAACTATATTATGAAATTCAGTTTGTTCTTTTTTTTCACCGCTTTCTCGATCTTTCCAATATCTATTAGTAGCTAAACCAAAAGAAGCGACCGTTTGTCCAGATGGTGTAGTTTTAACTTCTGGGTCACGAGTTACATTGCCCAGGACAATAGCTTTATTAACATTCATAGTATCTTTTTATTAAATTTTAAATAATTCATCAATTTTTTCTCCCAATTTTTTGAGATCAATTTTTTTAGACTTTTCAGTATCTTTTTCTTTTTCCGGCGCTGAATCTTTAGCTAATTTTTTTTCATCAACTACTGGTTCTTCTTTTTTTACCTTGACTGGTCTTTTTTTAGTCACGACTATTTTAATAATAATATGTCTTAAGATTTCCGGAGTTAATTTTAGTTTTTGATCTAATACTTGTATTTTTTCTCCAGCGATTTCAAAATTTACCAGTAAATAAAATCCCCGGTGAATTTGCTTAATTGGATAAGCTAATTTCCGGTTGCCTAAATTTTTTTCTTTAGTAATTTTACCGCCCAAACTAGAGATAATCTCGTTTGTTTGTTTGGCAATTTTATCTAAATCGTTTTCCGTGAAAGGTGTAGGAACAATATATAATAATTCGTACATATAACAATTGACAACTAATTATTCTTAAATGATAATAGTAATATTATGACTTATTTTTTTATATTAGGCAATAACCCAAGTTTGTCAATAGCCGAAATCATCCATGTTCTATCGGTTAAAGAAAAAAATTTTAAGATTGAAAAAGTCTCAAAACAGATCTTAATTATTAAGACAAAAAAAATCCTTAATCATCAGGTTTTACAAAAACAATTAGGTGGAACCATTAAGATTGGACAGGTGATTGAAAAAATTAAAATGGCTGATTTAAAAAATTTAACTCCAGAATGTATTAAACAGATAATGGGTTTAATACCTTTGAATTTTAAAAAAGTTTATTTTGGTTTTAGTATTTATAATTTAATTAAAACAACCAAAGAATCTAGCCAAACAAGGCCAGTTTATTATTTGGTTAAACCTATTGCCCTGGAAGTAAAAAAACAATTAAAAAAACAGGGTATTTCTTCTCGTTGGGTAACTTCAAAAGAAAAGATATTATCTTCAGTAATTGTTCAAAAAAATAAGCTTTTAGTTCAAGGAGTAGAAATAGATTTTTTATTGGATCAGGGAGAGATTTGGCTAGGTAAAACTTTAACTTGTCAGGAGTTTGCTCAATATAGTTTTTACGATTTTTCTCGGCCTAAAAGGTTAATAGAGAAAGGAATGTTGCCGCCTAAATTAGCCCAAATAATGATTAATTTAGCTTCAAATAAACCTGTTTCCCTTGAAAAATTAGTTTTTTTAGATCCCTTTTGCGGAACTGGGACTATTTTACAGCAAGCAGTTTTCTCGGGATATAGAAAAATAATTGGCACTGATCATGATAAAATAGCAGTTTTAAATACAAAAGAGAATTTAACTTGGTTAAAAGATAAATTAAAGAAATCTTTTAAAGAGATAATTATTTTTCAATCTAAGGTGGAAAAAATTTCTCAAAAATTAGCCAACCATTCCATTGACCTTATTGTAACCGAACCATACCTTGGTCCAATAAAATTTAAAACTGCCGCTGTTAATTTTATTATTAAAGAATTAAGTCAATTATATCTTAAAGCTTTTAGCGAATTTAAAAAGATTCTAAAACCTAACGGCCGAATAGTGATTATTTTTCCAGTTTTTAAGACCAAAACTAGACAGCAATTTTTATTAATTTTAGATAAATTAAAGAAAATGGGCTGGCAAATAGAACCAGTTATTCCCTATCCTTTATTAAAAGATCCAGTAATTAAAATTACTGACCGGCAATCTATAATTTATTCTCGGCCAGATCAAAGAGTTTTAAGAGAAATTTTTGTTTTTAAATTAAGGATATGAAAAAAGGACAGATAAACAAAGGATTAAAAATTGTTTTTCAGTATCTTGGTAAATATAAAAGCGATCTTATAATACTTTCAGTCTTGGGTGTAATTTTAGCATTAGCTAATGGTGTTGTGCCTTATCTGGTCGGCCGTTTTTTAGATTCAATTTTAGATCCATCAAGGATTTTTATTGGCACGATAATTGAAATGCCTTTATTTTTATTTTTTATTTTAACCTGGGTGATAGTGCAATTAATAGTAAATTTTGTTGATTGGAGGAGTAATGTGAAAAAAAACCATTTGGGCGAGACCATTGCTTCAAACTATCTAATAAAGGGTTTTGGAACGCTTTTGGATCTGCCATTTTCTTTTCATAAAAGTCGTAAAATAGGTGATATTCTTGACAGGATAAGCAAAGCCGCTAGATCAATGGAAAGAGTTGTCAGTAATGTAATTATTGATTTAACTCCCCAGTTTTTGAGTATTTTAGTTGCCCTAGTAATATCTTTTTACGTTAATTATTTTTTAGCTTTTTTTCTTTTATTAGGCGTACTGATATATATTGCGATTCTTTATAAAATACTGCCTCCTTTAGTTAAGCTTCAGCGTAAAACACATCAAGCATATAGTACCGCTTTTGGCAGCGCCTATGATGTTGTTTTAAATGTCCAGTCTGTTAAATATGGGGTAACAGAAGAATATGAACAGAAAAAACTGTATCAAAATTTTTACTTGAAAGCGTCAAAATTTTGGAAAAAAATGGTGCTAATTTGGGAAGGAATGAATTTTTATCAACGTTTGATTATTACCCTTACTCAATTTGTCATTTTTAGTTTATCAGTATTTTTTATTCAAAAAGGAACAATGACCATTGGTGAATTAGTTATGTTTAATGGATATGCGGCAATGCTTTTTGGTCCCTTTGTTCAATTGGGTCGGAACTGGCAGGTAGTTCAAGATGGTTTAATGGCCATAGAAAGGGCTGAGGATATTTTGTCTATATCAAAAGAAAAATATATTCCTAAAAATGTAATTATTATTTCTAATTTTAGAGGAGAAGTGGTTTTTAAAAATGTTAGTTTTTCTTATGAAAGGAAAATTGGACAGGTGCTTGATGATATCAGTTTTAAAATTAAAGCAGGAGAAACCGTGGCTTTAGTGGGTGAATCCGGTGTTGGCAAGAGTACACTGGTTGATTTGATTTCCGGATATTATTTTCCCCAGCGAGGAAAAATTTTGATTGATGGATATAATATTAAAAATATTGGTTTAAAATTTCTTCGAAGTAAAATTGCAGTGGTTCCTCAAGAAATTATTTTATTTAATGATACAATTAAAAATAATATTGCCTACGGAAATTTTTCGGCCACTGAAGGTGAGATTAAAAAAGCAGCCGAAAAAAGTTATGCTAGTGAATTTATAGAATCATTTCCTAGAAAATATAACCAAATTGTGGGTGAAAGAGGGATTAAACTTTCAGTTGGCCAAAAACAAAGGGTAGCCATTGCTAGAGCGATTTTACGAAATCCAAAAATATTAATTTTAGATGAACCAACTTCGGCATTAGACGCTAAATCAGAAAAGTTTATTCAAGAATCTTTAGAAAAATTAATGATACATAGAACAACTTTTATTATTGCTCATCGTTTAAGCACAGTTCGACGAGCTGACAAGATTTTAGTTCTAGAAAATGGTAAGATTGTTGAACAGGGTAAACATCAGGATCTAATTAAAATTCCAAATGGTGTTTATCGACAACTTTATGAATATCAAATAGGATTATTATAGAAGATAATTTTGTTTATTTATGCGTATTGGAATTGATGCTCGGTTTTACGGCCCCGTTGGTAAAGGGATTGGCCGTTATAGCCAAAAATTGATTACTCAATTAGAAAAACTTGATCAGGAAAATGAATATTTTATATTTCTACGTCAAGAAAATTTTGATTTATATCAGCCATCAAATCCAAAATTTCATAAAGTTTTAGCTGATTATTCCTGGTATTCATTAAAAGAACAAATATTTTTCCCTTTTAAACTTGCTAAGTTTAATTTAGATTTAGTTCATTTTCTACATTTTAATGTTCCCTTTGGCTATCAAGGTAAGTTTGTAGTCACTATTCATGATTTGATTCATAGTCAATTGTCCAGAAGAGCCTCAACCCTTTCTTTTTTATTATTTTATTTTAAGAAATTAGCTTATTTTTTAGTGATTAACAGAGCAATTAAAAAGGCCCAAAAAGTAATTACGGTTTCTTTGTTTAGTAAGAAAATAATAATTAAAAAGTATAAAATTAAGCCAGAAAAAGTTATTGTTATTTATGAAGCAGCCTAAAATAAAAAAACCATATTTACTCTATGTTGGTAATGCTTTTCCGCATAAAAATTTAGAACGATTATTGTCATCTTTTAAGATTATTTTAAAAGATGAGCCACATTTGAAGCTAGTTTTAGTAGGCCAAATTGATTATTTTTATCAGCGTTTAGAAAAATTAGTCCAAAGATTAGGGTTAAAAACGAAGGTTATTTTTACGGGAAAGGTAACTGATCAAGAGTTATTTTGGCTTTACAACAACGCCCTGGTTTATGTATGCCCTTCTTTAGAGGAAGGTTTTGGTTTGCCCGGCTTAGAAGCGATGGCTAGGAATTTACCCGTGATTTGCTCTAATCAGGGGCCTTTACCAGAGATATATAAACAGGCCGCTATTTATTTTAATCCAGAGAATATTCAGCAAATGGCGGAAATTATTTTAAAAGTGGTTAGTGATGAAGATTTAAGAGAAAAATTAAAAAAAGCTGGTCAAATTCAGTATCAAAAATATTCTTGGTCACAATGTGCTCAAGAAACTTTGGTAGTTTATCAAACTGTTATGGACAGTAAATAAGACTTGACATAATCTTTATTTTTTGCTAAAATATAATTAATAATTTACAGCATTAGATGAATATGCTGTATTAATTTTCAGAACTTTAAAACAAGGAGGACTAAATGTCCAGTGCAAGTGTATTTATCTTTCTTTCTAAAAAGATAAACGGAGAAAACCACGTTTTATTGGTTAAAAATAAAAGGGAAGATCAAGAAAAAGGTGTTCGATCAGTTAAACCACCTGGCTGGGGCTTACCTGGTGGCCAAGTAGAGCGAGAAGAATTTGGACTTGAGATTAATGCCGTCCTCCGAGAATTAAACGAGGAAACTGGCATTAAAGAAGATCAAGTTAAAATTGATTTAGCAGAACGAGAGTCAGTTCATTGGGAGAATAAACATAACCTTCAAGACGAAAGTGATAAACATCGGGTTTTTATTTTTCGCGCGCGTTTAAAAGTACCAGTTGAATTGATAAAATTAAGTCCGCAGAAAGATTCAGACGTTGAGGAGGCTCGGTGGTGGCCAATTAATAAATTACCAGATAAGACGCGATCAGATATAGGTATTTATCACAGTCATAGAAAAAGAATATTGGATTTTTTAAAGGTTTAAAAAATCTTAATTCTAAAATTTGACATTTAAAAACAAAGGCCTCTTTTTAAAAAGAGGTCTTTATTTAATCAGTGATTAAGATATTATACGACACAAGAATTAGGCTTTATAAAGGGGATATATAGAAAATATTATAAATTAAATAAATAATATTTAGGTTGTTGATAAACTGTACATAAGTATTATAATTTTTCTATATCCATTAGTCTAGGACCAAAATCTTTATCTAATATTTTTATTCGAGCTATATAATTATATTTCCATTTTTTTTCTTGTTCATAAAATTCTTGTTTCCATTGATTAAATTGTTTTTGTTTTAACCCATGTAGTCGTCCTTCAAATGTTGGGATAATAATTTTTTTAATTGTTTCTCTTCGACGAACTAATAATTTAATATAATGTCTTGATAATAATGGTTTATTTTTGTCCTGGTATTTATATTCATAAATTGATTCTTTTAATCCCAAACTATTTTTTATAGCAAAAATTAGATCTTTATCTTTATAAGACATTTGTAATTGGAAAATTGCAACTTTTTGTTTATTTTTTTTATAAGTTACCCAGCTAAAATAACCTTTATCAGTAATAAAACCGGCTATAAAGTCTAAAGAAAGGTGTTTAGTATTTTTAATTTCTGGAATTTTAGGCATAAGTTATATTTTTTTAAAATAATGTTCCACAAAGAACATTTTGTTATACTGTTTAACATAATAACATATATAAAAGTTAAATCAATTAAGGCTTGGGGAAAACTTTTTAATATTTAGCTCCAATTTGTCCATATTTTAGTTTTTATTAAAGTGTCGCAAATTATTTTTAAAAACCATATAAATAAAAAAAAGCCTCTAAATTCAGAGGCTTTTTAACTTTATTGATTGTAAAATTTTTCATTAACTTGATTTATAATATCCGTAATTTCATCGGGAAAAAGTTTACTACCATTTATGCGTGGACTGCCAGCAATATTATTTCCTCCTCCCCACTTATCTTTTTTTGTTCCTTCTATTTTATTAAGTTCTTTACAGATTCTAATAATATGAAAGCGGATAAAAGGTGACATTCGACCAATAACATATGACCATTTGCCGTCAAATCGCTCTCTGACTGAAACAAAAGCGCGAATTCCGTCAGCAAATACTCCTGTTCGAGCTTGGGCGCCAATTTCTTTAATTAAAGTCCAGTTATTTTCACTCCTAATTACTTCATAACGGGTATCAAGGGGTATTTTTTTTCCTCGACCAGCAATATAGTTTTTTATTCGAGCATCAACGTCAGTAATAACGCCTTCAAAATCTTCAGCTTTTCTTAAATCTAAGCCACCAATTAAGCGAAAACGTCTATAAGGTTCAAAAATCCAAGCAAATTCCTGCAACATTGGCATATCTATGGGAAAAGGATAAGCTCCGGCTGTTGCGTCAAGCAAGTCTTCTATATAAACTAAGCGGTTTATTGCTAGGTTAGTCGCATGTTCAACCCACCATTTATGTTTGAGCAAAAATACTGAAACACAAACATCTTCATCACAATCATTAACATAAATTTTAGCTTCCGGATTCTTATTTTCATCGCGAAAACAATCAAATAATCCTTGCCTAATAGCTAAAATGACTTGTCCGCAAGTAGCTCGAGTAGCTAAACGGTCTACTCCTTCATGGTGGTTAAAATTAACGCGAGGACCTTTTTCTTGAAAACAAGGTTCAGCGGCTACATAACCATCAAGAGCAATGGAAAAAGGCTCAGTTATTTTACAGAATTTCCTCCAAGTTATAGGAGGATCATTTGGTCGAACTAAAAGTTCAACAGACATAATATTTTCCTCCTTATTGAAATGAACAATAAAATAAGAATATCAAATATTCTCTATTTTGTCAATAACCCCTTTTAACAGGGGTTATTTGGTCTTTAAGAAATGAAATCCTCCGTAAATGCCAGCCTGATCGCCTAGATTTCCTTTAACAATCATCGGCGGCTTAAATATCAAAAGATTTTTTTTAACAAATTCTTTTAAAGGTTTTAAAAATAAGTGGCTTCTTTGTGCAAACCCGCCGCCAATAATAACTATGTTTGGCGACCATAAAACAATAGTATTAACTAATCCTTGACCTAAGAGATGAGCAAAATCGCGCCAAATTTTTTTATTTTGACATTTTTCAGGTTTAATTTTATAGTTTTTATAAAAAGCGCGCCCTGAGATTAAACTTTCTAAACACCCTTTTTGTTGACAATGAGGCCAATATTTACCATTTTTTTGTATAATCTGATGCCCAGGTTCAAAGCCATAAGCAGATTGATCAATTTGCTTATTAACAATTCTAGTTCCTCCTAAACCAGTCCCAATAGCAATATAAGCAATTAGTTGATGTTTCTTACCAGCTCCAAATATGGCTTCTCCCAAGCCAGCTAAGTCATTATCATTAGCCAATAAAACCGAGCAGTTAAATTTTTTAGATAATAAATTAGTTAAAGGTTTATTAACCCAATTTTTAAGGTTTGGGGCTGTTAATAATTTTCCTTTTTTTTGGTCAATTACGCCGGGCAGACCGATAATTATTTTTTGAACTTTTTGTTTCTGAATAATCTCTTTTATCGCCATCGTAATTTTCCCTATCGCTAAATTAAAATTTTTGGGCGTGGAAAAACGCTTTATTTGTTGAATTGTTTTTAGATTTTTTGAAGAGGCAACTCTGATATGAGTACCCCCAACGTCAATAGCAATAAACATACTAGATTAGTTTAACATTATTTAGAATTGAAATCAAATTAAAACGGCACCTATTTAAAGATGCCGTTTATTCTAATTTTTTATTTTTACGATAATCAATTTTTAAAGATTCTGGACCAAATCTCATTGGAAAGGCGTCGCCGATAGTAGTTGAAGTTATTTCGCCATTATCAGCCAGGCCAATAAGTTTAACCTTTGGATCAACCATACAGTTTTCCCAAACAATCTGTAAACAATGTCCGCAAGGCACGCAAATTCTTTCATCAATTGCCTTAATCGATTTTCCTTTTTTCTTTGGCGGAATATTAATTGGTATTCCTTCTGGCCCAGCTACCACCACCACAATTTTTATTTTAGTTGACCCTTGTTCAGCCACCATAGTATCAATGGCATTTTGTTCAGCATGGGTGGTTTGGGTATAAGTGCACCTTTCAACATTACAGCCTTTATACATTTTTCCGTCTTCAGTTAAAATCGCCGCTCCGACACAGTAATGAGAATAAGGGGTTTGGGCTTTAAGTCTGGCTTCAGCCGCAAGATATAAAAGTTTTTGTTCTTGTTTTGTTAATTCAGAAAATTTTTTGATTTGAGCTTGGATTATTTTTTTAACTTGTCTCATCACAGTTTCTCGTATTGAGTCTGAATACTTTTTAGACTTCTAAAAACAAAACACTCTTCCTTGTCAATTTCAGCGTGGATTTCTTCCATTTTACCTACTGTTTCCCAGGTTTCAACCGGGATATAAATACCTTTAAATCCAGCTTCTAAAGCAGGAACAATATCAGATGTATAAGAATTTCCGATGCTATAACGCTGACAGCGAGTAAATCCTTTAGATAATTTTTTAAAGTTATCTGGAGTTTTGTCATCAACCACAATAATTTTTGAAAAATGGTCTATCCCTTCGCTTTTTAAGGCTGAAAGTTTTTTTCCTTGAACTCGCTTATCACCTTTTGAACAAAGCATTAGTGTATCACCCTGTTCACGAAGAAAATCAAGGGTTGATAAGGTGTGGGGTTTAGTATTTTTTACATACTGGTCTTCATTAAAAGCTTGTAGTCCAATATTATAAAGTTCTTCTTCTATTTCCGGTTTGGGAGTTATTCTGGCTGGCTGGCAAATTTCTCGGTAAGTTTCAACTAGTGAACTGGGAAATCTTTCCATTGAATAAAGATAAGGTTTATTAGTATCAGGATTTATTTCTTTAATTCGGTGTTTATCAATTTCTTGTTCAATTGCTATTAGTTTTGAAACATGCGGTGCTCGACTGCCTAAGGTTTGGATAATTAATCCACAGGCATTTAAGATTGGCTTAGCATAATCGTGTACATTATCAATCAAAGTGTCGTCCAGGTCAAAAACAAACAATTTGTCCATTTTTATTCTCCATTTTATTTTTACGAACCATTAATATAATAAAAAAATCTATCGATTTTGTCAAGGGCTATTTATTTTAAGATGTTTTATTTAATAAAGTTGACAAATTATTAACTTATTTTATAATAATACATTGTTAATAATGATCTTTTAAAAAGGAGATTTAAGTGAAAGTAAGAAATTTAGTTTTGGTTATACTGGTGTCAATAGTTTTAATGGGCGGATGTTCTTTCTTAGGCTCTAATACTAATAATAAAGAAGAAGTATTAACAGCCCAAAAAGAACTGAATATGTTTGCTACTCAAATACTTTTGGATTTTTGGCGAACAATGGGAAGTACTGACCAACCAGATATTTTTGCCCTTGAAATTATTAAGGGGGTGGAGAAAGGTGAATATACATTTACTGAAATTAGCGTTACTAAAAAAGAACAAACTCAGTTGATTCTTTCCGGCCATAAATATAAGGCTCAACAGTATTTGCAACGTTTACGTGGATTTGAGGCTGATAGTTTAGTAAAAGAAATTTATCAGGAAGCATCAGAATATGGTTTTTTACTTGAAGACATTAATACGAGCGAAAAAGAATTACAGAAATTTTTAAATTTTTATACTAAATAATCTTGGAAAATTAAGCCAGTTATATAAAAAATAACTGGCTTTTTATTTTTTAAATACCCGTTACTAAAAAGTGTCCAAGAGAATAGTTTTTTTATTAATAAAAAAAATGGACCTGGGCGGAATCGAACCGCCATTACTGCAATGCGAATGCAGCGCTCTACCATTAAGCTACAGGCCCCTTTAGATTTTATTTTATCATTTATAACTTATTTGACAATATAAATTGATTTGTCATATTTTATGACTAATGTAAAAGGGGTCTGTTAATAACAGACCCCAATGTTTTAAAATCGAATTACACTTCGGTCGGGTCAGTGGTGCCGAGGAAAATCTTACTTAATTCCTCAATCCCTTCCATATTACCTCGGAGTTCTTGCACCTGTGACTCAAGATCAGCAATCGAGTTCTGGGTGGTTTCCAAGTCATCGGCAGTGTCTTTTTCAACCTGCTCAATTCGAGTTTTAGCCTTTGTTTCGACCGCATCGCGCTGGTTACTGGCCTTAGTCAAGACGCTACTAGTCTTGAAGTTTTTCAGGCCCTCTGCGTTCCGGATTTTATCTTGAAGTTTTCCAATCTTACGATCAGCTTTGACACTAACTCGATCAAGAGTATTCTCCGTGCTTTGCTCAATCGATGTGAGCGCCGCGGTTTCGTTTGATCGAAGCAGATCAACATCCTGGCGGCCATCTTCAGTAATCGTGACCAGACTAGCGGTGGCAGTTGCAATGCCCTCGGCGATGCTATTAAGGAAGTTTTTCAAGTAGGTCAGCTTTTCTTTGATTTCCGTAACCAGAGTGACTTTGACGCCTGAAGCTTTGACAAAAGAGACGCCAACTTCGGCCTCTCGGTTGCTGAGATCAGGTGTACCAGCCAAAACCAATAAAGCTTGTTTTAGACCGAATTTTTTTATTGAAAAGAACATATTTAATCCTCCTTTGTTAAGGGTTACCCTTATTTACTGTTCTATGACAAAACAAATTTAAGATAACAAAATTAGTATAGCATATTTAAAAAATTTGTCAATCCTTTTGAGCCGTGGATTATAAATATTAAGTTTATTTTTTTAAAATAAGAAAAAACCACCCGAAGGTGGTTTTTATTTATGTTGGTGGATTTTAATTTACGAAAAAAGCGAACGCCAAAAACCCCAAACGGCCCGTCCTTGTAATTTCCACATCGCACTGATCATGAGAAAGATAATCAAAAAATTACCTAACTGCAAAAAAATAAAAAAGCGATTTACGGTTACTAAATAATCAACAAAAGTGCTAAATACGGCCATGGTTACAAGGCAAAGAGGTAATATCATTACGATTAAAAAATCCCTAAAGGACATTTTCATTTTGCCCATTTTCTCCTCCTTTTTTTATTTTGAAAAACTAGATTATATTATATTGTTTTAATTATAATTGTCAACTGGAAACCGTGGATTAAGTAATTTACTATAAATAAAAAAATGCCCTCGGCAGCAGGAATTAAATTTATAATTTTTTTAATCTCCCCAGCAGGAATCGAACCTGCATCTAGAACTTAGGAGGTTCTTGTTCTATCCGTTGAACTATGGGGAGTTATAAAATTTAGGCGAATTAAGATATCTATATGCGGTTATCTGTTTTGAATTAAAAATTTTTAGGTTTTTATCCTAAAATTTTCCCCATTAATAATTCAGTAAAATCAAGTAAAAAGTTTGTTTTTAAATTAACCACGGCTAAGATAATCAAGATAATTAACACGATTAAACTGACGGTAATAATCTTTTTTAAATCTTTGGCTAAATATTTTATTTTATCATTTGTTTGTTCGGTCATATTTTCATTTTAATCTGATAAATATTATTGTCAATCCAAAATTAGTTTGTTATAATTATATAGTAAAGTTAATCATTTTAATAAATAATATTATTAAACAAAATTTTATGTTAGGAAAAAATGCAAAAATAAATCCAGAAGATGCTGAGACAATTATCGGGGCTGGGGTTAGGGTCGAAGGTACTTTTACCGCCCATGGTAATGTTATTATTAAGGGTCAGCTTTTTGGCTCTTTAGAAACAGAAAGTGATCTTCATTTAAGGGAAGGAGGTTTAATCGAAGCTGATATTAAAGCTCATAATGCTTCAATTGCCGGCGAAGTTAAAGGTAACTTCGAAGTTGAAGATAAGATAGAATTAGCTTCTTCTGCTCAGGTTTCCGGTGACCTTAATTGTCGAGTTTTAGCCATTGATGAAGGGGCGGTTCTAAATGGAAGATGTAAGGTAGGGGGTGGAGGAGCCAATAGTCCAAGAGAAGAAAAAACAGAAGAGGAAGAATCAGTAAAAGAATAAAATAATA